>CBFHGY010000131.1:0-4247 GCA_965655465.1 Bacteroidia bacterium
GGATAATTATTACCCATTAGATTCCATAGATAAATATGAATACAGCAATATTAAACGAAGAAGAATTAGCCCATTTATTAATAGGTAAATCTATAGAAATTCACAAAATAATTGGTCCTGGCTTAGACAAGGCGTGTTATCTTGAATGTATGCAATGGGAGTTAGAGAAAAGTGGAATTGCGTTTGAATCTGATGTAGAATTGGATATTGAGTATAAAGGTCAGATTTTAGAAAAAACAAATCCCGTTGATTTTATCGTGGGGAATACAGTAATATTCAACATTGTGGCCGCTACCGACATAGAAGAAATTGAAGTACAGAGAACCTTAAAGATTGTGCGAAATAACGATTTTCGATTAGGATTGGTCATCAATTTCCATTCTACCCTATTGAAAAACGGAATTCGACGGGTAAGTAATAATAAAACAACAGGTAATTAGTCAAGCGATTTACATAGTTGTATTTATAAACTAAAATACCTGCATAATGCAGGTATTTTAGTTTATAAATGTATATTTTAACTCCTCCTAACGAAGGAGGGTGAAATCACCAAACAAAGTCCGTCTTTGATTATCACAACCCACCCAAGTTACTTTAAATACATACACTCCTTCGGGTGCTGGATTGCCATTAATATTACCATTCCAATTTCCATCCGGAGTGTGGTATTCAGCAAGTTTTTCACCCCAACGGTTATATAACCACAATCGGTATTCCGCACCTTTTACTTGATATAAGTTTGAAGGAAACCAATCATTTAAACCATCTCCATTGGGGGTAAATGCATTGGGCATGTAAATATCAGAAGGAAGAAGGTCTTTACGTTTATTGATCCAAATAGAATCGATACTGCGACATCCATTGGATGACACAATTTCAACCGAATATAGACCTGAATCATAGGCGGTGATTTTTTGGGAAGTTTTTCCGTTATTCCATTTATAGGACCTCATACCAAACCCCGCATCTAAAATGGGATTTTCCGATAAACACAGAGCGGTATCGGGTCCTAAATCAAGGAGGGGACTTTGGTACAATCGAACCATAAGGGAATCGCGTTCTAGGCAACCGTTCTGAGTAACTACAGCGATTTTAAGTAGTCCCTTATCTCTTAATTGGAAGGATTGACTAGGCACTTCATCATTCCAAATTACTGACTGAAAATTTGAGCTTGGGGCACTGATAAGGGTGTCAATAACATCACAAAATTCCAAATCGGGACCCAATTTCAATTCTCTTGGAAAATAATCAAAATCAAAAAAATCGGTTGCAGAACATTTACCAACAGTAGCTTTTACAGAATAATTCCCCTTTAAGGGAGTAGTCATGGTAGGTCCAGTGGCACCGTTACTCCAGGATATTTGGGCTGTTGGATTATTGTATATGGCTTTAAAGGTGAGAGGTATATTCTCGCAGCCGATAGTGTCATTCACAGCAACGCGTACTTCAGGGTATTGATCAACTTGCACACTATCGGAACTTTTACATCCATTAACCGTTGTTACATTTACACGGTACCATCCTTTTGTGCTGACATTTTGTTCGCGTGAAGTTACGTTGTTCGACCATTGGTAAATTGCTCCATTTATGGCTTTCACCCCAATAGTTTGGTTGAAGGTTTCATCGCTGCAAAACAATGTATCGCCATAGGCAAGAGCTGAATCGCGGTCATAGAAAACGTTGATGGTATCGTACCAAACACACGTTTTTTGAGATACACCAAGAATATATTGACCTTCTTTGGTAACAACAATAGAATCAATAATTGAACCGGTATTCCAAGTATAGGAATCGCCATTAACATCCGATTTCAAAACCAAGGTATTTCCCGGACAAAGTATGGTGTCTGAAGGCAATTGGGGGATTACCGGTTCCACAACGTTAACCGTTAACCGGAATGTATCTGAACAATTATTCTTATACGCCACAAGCATGACGGTATATGTACCGGGCCTCGGATATTTAAATAAGGGTTTTGTTTGATTGGAGGTATCATCGGTTTGATCCGCTACACCAAAATCCCAAAAATAACGTTGTGCGCCTTGACTATAATTGGTGAACAAATACTCATAACCACATATAAATTTGGGTGCAAAAAATGAAGACATTACATTAATCACACAGGCTTGTACGTTAAATTGATAATCTCGAATGGTTTCATTAATAAAAACGCCATTACGATATTCTTTGACCGAAATCCCTACTACGAATTGTCCGGCCTGTGTTGGCGTGAGGGTCAAAAAGCCGGTTTGTGAATCGATGTTCATTTTGGGAAATCCATTAATCGGATCCTGGGCCGTATAGGCATTTCTCCATGAAATTACATCGAAAGGAGGACGATCCAATTGTCCACTCGCTCCATCATCTGGTCTGGGAAAATCGCGATTACCGCCTGTAAAGGGGGTTGTTAAACTGTAAACCAAAGAATCTCCATCAGGGTCTTTGGCACTATGATCAAAACGCAAAGCGGTATTGGTGCATAAGAAATTGGGGGGTAATTCTTTGAAAACAGCAGAATTATTATTTCCCACTTGATTAGCATTCGGTATGAAGGTCCAATAATTAGCCCCTGCACCTCCCGGATCTATGATATTGGAAATGGTTCCATTTCTACAGCATCTTTGAAAGGAAATGTAATATCCGCCAGTTCTTGGGCTTAAGGTAACGGTTCTTTCGTACCAATAATGGTCGACACACGCATTAGGTTGAACGGCAATGCAGTTATAATTAGTTTTAGTTATTCTTTCAGGACCGCTTCTGCCAACAGAAATAGGATAACCGGGCACCATTTGACGGGTATTTCCATAAAAAATACCAAAAAGAGCGGTTTTGTCTGAGTCGATTGCCTGTGGATTTCCGTTTATGCAATCGATATACAAATCTAAACGGAGTTTATATTGATTATTCCCTAAATAGGTATAGGTCATTTCTCCCCCTACAATATGGGTTGCAAGCAGGCTATTTACCCATCCCAAGATAATAAAAAGTAGAAATTTTAACCGTCTCATAGGTTCTTAACAAATATAGCGCATAAAAGGCTCATATTCAATGACATTATTTCGCCATGAAACGTTGTATGTAAATTTATTGCAAGTATACTCTCAAGTCTTGCGGGTTTTCATTATCAAAAAGCACATGATCTTGCAAAGTGGTTGCTATACTCAAGCCTACATAATTTGCATCGATAGGGAAATTTCGATGTTCGCGAACCGCTAAAAAGGCCGTTTCGAGCCTGATTATGGATGGATTTAAACATGCAGCAGCAGCTTTAAATGCGGTTTTACCGGAATTTAAAACATCATCCACAATAAGGATGTTCGTATTATTGATGCTAAGAGATTCCAAATTTGAATCCATCGCGAGAGCCATCAAATCGACTTTTAGGTGGGGTAATACATGGCTTAAATTTTCTTGAATTAATTTCGCCAAGAAATAACCTCTTTCATTCAGTCCAATAAGTAAAAGATTTGCGTTCTCTACATGATTTTCCGCAATTTGAAGTACCATTCTTTGTATAGTAACTCTAATTTCGGCATCTTGTAATACGATTTGCTTGGTATTCATTTTAGTTCGAAAGTACGGTTATTCCTCTTAAAGTTCGGATTCTTGGTTCAGGTTTTTTTCTAATCGCGTGAGATATCGGCGTTTTTGATAGCATGCCGACAATCTATGCAAATAAGCGGTATTTTCTTGCCAATTTGCATTTTCAGCGTATATATTATGCAAGGCTTGCAGTTCTAATTTTAAATCTTCCGACATTTGATTGAGTTCAGCAAGTACGGTTTCACGTGATTGTGAATCATCGGGATTTAGACCGTCGATAGTTTCTCCCAATTCCATCGCCTGCATTAAAAATTCCATGCCAATTAATTGCGTATCCGGGGGCCATATACCGCTTAATTTCAAGATTGCTTCCAAGCGCGTTTCGTCAGACTTTAAAACGGTATACGCACGATTGGCTGCTTCGGATATTTCTGGACTGTTGCCAAGGTCCGGATGACCGTTTCGCTGAATTTCGATATACTTTTTACGCAATTCGACTAAATCCAAGATTGGCTCCGGACGTACATCCAATATTTCAAAGGGATTTTGAATCATTAAAAACCTAGGGCTCTGGAAATATCTACCCAGAAAATAAACACAAACAAACTTAACAGTACCGCCATACCGATAACCTGCCCGATATACAATACCCGTTCATTAACCGGTCTGCGAGTTATCATTTCATATAGCAAGAACATCACATG
>CBFHGY010000132.1:0-4218 GCA_965655465.1 Bacteroidia bacterium
AAAAACGCTATACATTGATAATCAGTTGTTATTGTCCGGGACTGCACGGTTCATCAGTAATGGAGGTAATGGAACGAATGGTGGTCAAGGAGGTTTCGGAGGAAATGGAGGTGCAGGAGGCATAGGTGAAGAGGGTTTTTGTACTGGAGATACTATATTTTTTTCTGGTGCCAAAGGCGGTTATGGTGAGTCGGGAGATCCTGGAAATGGCGGTGATGGAACCAATGGGGGCCAGTCTGGCTCAATTTGGTATTTATCAGACCAACAATACCCTGTTATAGGTGTTAATAGTGGTGCACCCATTTATTATAATGCCCCATTCGAACAACTATTTAATGTCAACGGTGGAAAAGGCGGTAAAGGAGGGGTGCCAGGAATTTCAGAAATAATAAATCACAACAGAACAGAAGCCTTTGATACTACTGGTTGCAATCCTTTAGAATGGTGTGTAAGTTCTGATACGTCCACCAGTTGCGATTGCGATTCGGTTTTTGCGTCGTTTCAGGGGAAAGATGAGTTAATATATAATACCAGTATAACACCCAATTATGTAATTTTTGGCAATTCAACTTTTAGTTGTGCTTTTGATTCGATTTGGGGAGTTCTTAAATTCATTAAAGGAACAAAAGAATTTTATTGCCCGATGTCTAACCCTGAACAATTCAAAGAAATTTTAAAATTGATAGGGATTGCTCGTTTAAGCCCATACCAAAATAATCCAGCTGCCAACGTTGAAGCAGAAATGTTGAATGGAAAACTGAGATTTCAAGTAAAAAGCACTAAATGGCCCATTGCGGAATATGATTTTGAAAGTAATACATTAACCGACTTAGACGATCCGGCAAAGCAAAGTGTAGTGGAAACTAGTTGTTTGTATAGTTCTGCGGCGTTTGGCGGTGCACAATTCATGAAAGTGGGAAGCGCAGGAAATGATGGGAATGATTACCCATATTCTGGAAGTAAAAGTATAGGAACTATACCTTTTGTCGATAGTGCAAATGTGATTTATTATTCACCCGTAACTGCTATCGACGAAGAAATGCAGTCCTCTCATTTGAAATCCAATGAAATAAAAATCTACCCGAATCCAGCTGCCAGCACAGAAATACAAGTTGAAAGCGAAATTGTTTTAACTGAAATCTGTATCCTAGACCATTTGGGAAAAATAATGATACAACTTCAACCCAATGCCAAGCAACTAACAATCCCAATTCAAAGTCTTCCAGATGCGATGTATACCATTCAGTTAAAAACATTAAATGAAACAATTACCAAAAAAATCGTTATATTGAAAAATTAATCCATGCGAACCCTCATATTCATATTGTTCCTATGTATTTCCCAATTGGGACTCTCTCAAAACAAACTTGAGATGGTCCCTAACGGGGATTTTTCTAAATATACGGATTATACGATACCGGCAAAACAGTGGAAGGATTATTTTGGAGATCATTACATTCCAATACCGTTGGGAAATCCTTATTATAATCCAGATTATTTATTTCAAATATTAGATGTTTATAAATTCTCGCACATAGGTTCAAGAATTGCTGCTCGAATGGATTTATGGCTTATTTCAGAAAAAGCTCACCTATTATTGAATTCCTGGTATCCTTATGCAGATTCAAATAACCATAAAATCAATTTTGATAGTTTGATATACGAGGATACCTTTAATTTTTACAAATGCAATCAGTATGTAAACACTAATTTTCTAAAGGATCATTACATCCCTTTTGAATGGGATGCGCAAATAAGTAAACTTAGAGTATGTGGTAAAAATCTAGGTAACTTAACAGCACCCCTTAGAATCAAAACGAGAGCACGAGCGTATTATAATTTGAATTTAAACCTAATGTACGATTGGCCCACTTATATCTATACCATGATATATAGGGGCTATATTACCGGAACTGTAGATTATGCTGACCCTCACAGTATTGTTAATAAATACCCTACTTTAAGGCACGCAGACAATGTACTATTGGAGAAACAGAGAAATGGTAACTATTCCTTTGTACTCAAAGATGTATTGTGTAATATGACTTTAGATTCTACATTTTACGCTAGAAATAATAATTTTAAAATTACTTTGTTAAATGCCTTTTTTATGGACCCAAATTCAATAAATACATCCCGTTTGGAACAAGATATTTGGCAGATGCCTCTATTTTCAGAAATATATGATGAAAAACATTTTACACATCGTTTCAAAGCAAACGGAGCAATGGGCTTTTTGCAAATCCGGCAAAAACACCCCGACAGTGTTCAATATTATGCCAAAGATACCATGCCCTTTCCACAAAACGAAGACAGTTTGTTGTATGTAATTACAGATGGAGGCCTTTTTCCTGAGGATGATAAGAGGCAAAGATTGGGGCAAAGAGTGGCTAGTAAAACGTTTCACCCTTTTATTAGCAGGTACCCGTATGTAAAACAATGGCAATACCCCGGGAAGGTTCGGCGTTACGCAGATAAAGTATTGCGCAATGCAGACTATTTCCTAGATAATCTATCTCTTAAACCAGAGATGTATCGAAATACGCCGATTGCCGCCCCCAACCTGCTGTGCCATGCCGATACCTTTTTGGCGTTCATTCCCTCTGGCGAAAACGCAATTTGGACGGATCTTAGAACAGGGAAGGTGCTGTCTGAAGGAGATTCATGTTTGATATTTTTAAACGATGAAGTGTTGATTGAAGTCAAAGGGGAAAATTTCCGTTATGTATTGAAATATTCCATAAAAATCCCACAATCTCCTTTTGATAAACCTGTGTATCAACTGTGCAAAGGCGATAGTTTGAAATTCCAAGCGGAATCTGGTTTTAGCGCATATTGGCAGTTCGGAAAATACCAATCAAACACCTATACCCACCATTACGCGGATACTCCCGTTTTGCAAATAACCTATAAAACAGCCCAAGGATGTGTGTATACCTATTCGGCCGAGGTCATTAAAGGGCCTGAATCAAATGATTTTAGTATAGATACCGCCTTGTGTGATCAAGTAAAATTTCATTGGAATATCCCCGACACTTCATGGACACTCCAAGCCCAAAATAGGGTCGTAAAAGAAAATAACAAGCTCGCAATTTCCATACCCACAGATTTTAATAGTGAAATTGTTTTGATAGATCCCCTTTCAAAATGCCCTATTACCCTAAAGGCTCAAATCGCATCCAATACCACACCCGATTTGGTTAACGTTCAAGATACCACCTTGTGTTATTTAGATCAATATGAAGTTAGGGTCGCACCCGCGCTTTGGTATACGTTGAATGGGACTCAAGTTAAGCAACCCATATTTATCGATTCCGCAGATAGGTATGAGCTGATTGCTGGCAATCGGAATTGCACAGATACAGTATCATTTACCCTATTGAAATATCCAGAAATTGAGGCTAAAATAGAACAGTTAAATCCGTGGACATGCTATTTGGATTCTCCATTGATTTTTAGTGCCTTGCCCAATAAATACCAATATTATTGGCAAGAAGCCTTAGGTCCGGATTCACTATTTCAACAAAGTGACAGTTTAAGGATCAACGTTATGGCTTTGGATAGTCACGGATGTGAACGCAACTATTACATATCTCCCAAATACGCGTGCTTCAAGCCCGTGTGGATCCCGAATGTATTTACCCCGAACGGAAATGGTCCTGAGGAGAACGAGCGCTTTGCGCCCTCATGTGTATCCTGCCAAACCACGTATATGAGAATTTACAATCGATGGGGAGAGATGATTTATTCCGGTGTTGAACCATGGGACGGTACCTATGAAGGAAAGCTCGTACCCAACGGGGTTTATGCCTATAGTTTAGGAGTCAAAATCAGCTACGGATCTCAGAGGAGCATCCAGCATTTTAAAGGAAATGTGCAGGTGCTGCGATAGCGAAGTGAGCGTTTATAAATTGTACTACTTTTTGCCTAAATTGCCAAAGTGAGAAATCCAATATCCTATATCATCCTCTTTTGGATTTGTCCGCTAATCGGACAAAATGGGTATATGAATTGGCGCACGCCATTTAGAAAAGGCACCATAAAATATGACTATGTAAATGACAGTACGCGTGTTCTAGCAAATGACAAGCAACTGAGTAATCTAATTGAGCCCAGATTTCGTCGGGAATATTTTGATACGGCAGACGGTTATTCTGTAAAAATCCCATTAGAACCGGAGCAAATTGCCCGATATTCTTTTATTGAAGATATCCAAGG
>CBFHGY010000133.1:0-4198 GCA_965655465.1 Bacteroidia bacterium
GGAAACTGAGCGTTTGAATGCAGAAAACAAAAAATCAGCTATTATCCGAAGAATCGTAGAAGAAGGTAAAATGCCAATCCATGAAATCATACGCCATGGCTTAAACGAAGAGGAAGCTCTATTAGTTGAAAGTGTTCTAATCAACTATTTAGGCTTAGACCGCCTTAGTAATCGTGTTTTAGGTCACGATACAGACGTTTTCGGCATTACCACATTACAAGACATAATCAATCGCTATGAGGCCCCGAGCGCTGAATTTTCACACCCGTGTATTCTAATTAAAATCAATAAACGCTACTTCCCTAATATCAGTCAAGATGAACTTTATAATGCCACCAAGGAATCTTGGATTATTGGCAACAAACGCCTCGAAGCAAGATATGCCTTGCCGGTATATAAAGGAATAGTCAAGGAGGTTTACCAAATAAACGACTGGTACAACATTGGCAAGCGTAAAGGATTCAGTGGTGCAGTAGCGTCCTCAGAAATCAGAAATCAATACATCAATCATTCCGTAGAACACTTAATGAACAAAGGCAATCAAAACCCAATAATGTATACTTTTTAAATAAAACAATATGTACAACGAGAAAATAGAAAAACTTATTCAACTTGCTTTGGCAGATGGAATACTAAATGAAAAAGAAAAACAAATACTTTTTAAAAACGCCGAAACAGAAGGAATAGACCTCGATGAATTTGAAATGGTTTTAGAAGCTAAATTATTCGAAATACAGCAAAATAAAACTTCCGACATAAAAAATGAGGCTTCACCAAAATCTGATAAATTCGGCGATATAAGAAAATGTCCCTCATGTGGATCACTACTACAAACTTTCCAAACCAAGTGTCCCGATTGTGACTTTGAATTTAGGAATATTAATTCCGTCGGATCCTCGCAAAAGCTCTTTGACTTACTCCAAGCTGCTACATTGAGGAATTCCAAAGCAATTCAAGAACATGAAATACATAAACATTCCCGATTGGAAAAGTTAACTCTTCAACACGCCGAAAAAACGAATGCAATCAACAATCTCCTTAACGGAAAAAATATCCGGGAGAAACAACAAAAAGAAATTGAGTCACTCAAAACTGAGCTTACCCTAGAGCGCAAAAAACTGGAAGCTAGTTTAGAAAAGGAAAGATTAGATATAATTAAAAATTTTCCTGTACCTAATTCCAGAGAGGATCTATTAGAAATATTAACACAAGCGGCAAGTAACGCGTACGACAATGATGGCGAAATTGGGGCAGAAGAAGAAGCATGGATTCAAAAAACGGATCAGATTTATTCCAAGATAAAATCATTATCTACCTCTGATAAAGAGCTACTCGATTTAGCTTCAAATATTGTAATTTCCCTTATAAAAAAGCTTCCCTCAGAGTATAAAAATTTCACTATACTTCCAGACCAATATAAAATACGCATAACGAACGAAATTCGTGAAGAACAAAAACTCAAACAAAACTTAATTTTCCAAGAGGTCAAGCCTTACACAATTGCACTTTCAACATCCTTAATTTTATCTGTTGTAACCATTAAGTTTTTCAACGTTAGTGAAAACACTTTTCTATTAATTTTAAATCTAATAAGCTTTTTTGTAATGGCTTATTCAGGGTATAAATTAAGTAAATCATTATTCCCCGATTTATATAAAAATTTAAATTAAACAATATGGCCTTATTCAAATCAAACAAAGAAGGCGGCTTTATGGATGTAATCCGCTGTGACCAACAAGAATATTTAGTATGGAAATGGAGTCCTTCTGGCAATCCCAATATTAGCACAAAAGAAAATGCCATACGATATGGGAGCAGTTTGCGAGTAAAAGAAGGAGAGGTTGCTATCTTCGTTTACAAGCAAGAAAACGGAACTTTAATGGATTACATTGAAGGCCCATATGATCAAACTATTAAAACCGCAAATTTCCCAATATTAGCAAGTTTGGTAGGCATGGCGTTTGGAGGGAATTCTCCTTTTCAAGCAGAAATCTATTTTATAAATCTATCAGGAAATATTCAGATCAACTTCGGGATACCATACTTCGATGTTTTCGATCCTCGATTTGACGATTTTTCTGTGCCCGTATCTGCTCGAGGAACCATAACATTCAACTTAACCAATTACAAAGAATTCATTAAATTAAATCGATTAATCACATTCGATCTTGACCAACTGAAAAAACAAATAAAGGATGCATTAATTAAAAATTGCAAAACTATTATCACTAATATCCCTGCAGAAAAAAATATTCCTGTAATTCAATTAGAAAGAAAAATCCTCGAAATCAACGAAACCATCTATCCACTAATTGAAAAAAGGTTCAAAACTGATTTCGGAATAAACTTAAAAAGTTTTGATTTATCAACAATTGAATTTGACAAAGAAAGCAACGGCTACACAGAATTACGAAAAATAACGGCACAACAAACTACTCTTTTAACTGAGGCACAAACTGAGATTAATATAAAACAATTAAAAGACGCACAAGAAATTCAAGCCAAGAATTTCGAAGAAAACCTTCGTATACAGCGCGAAGAAGGTCAGAGAATCCAAAAATTAAAAACTGAAACCGAATTTGTTAATACGCATTCCTTAAATCAACAAACAGAAATATTGAAGGCAGGAGCTGAAAGCTTGGGAAGTAATGGAAGTGGGTCATTAGGGGGTGGTGATGGCTTAAATCCCGCCGGATTAGTTACGAGTATGATGCTCGGCGGAGCAATTGGAAATCAAATGTCGGGAATGATGAATCAATTCAATCAACAGAACCAGTTGAATCAACACACCCAAACTTCACAATCCAATAATCAACAGACCCCACCACCTCCTCCTATATCAACTATTGTTTTCCATGCAATAATTGAAGGAGCTAGCACAGGACCTATATCGTTTGAACAGATAAATGACCTCATCAAGCAAAACATAATAAATCAAAAAACTCTTATTTGGAAAGCAGGTTTAACTGATTGGACCGAAGCAGTAAAAATCAATGAACTGCAGAATGTTTTTATTAATACACCTCCCCCACCACCAATTACAATTTAAAAATATGAAAGTCAAAATAATACCCTCAATCATTTCTCTTATTTTGGGCTTGATAATTACAAGCTTTATGCAAACTGACTTAACCGAGTCTTTGAACATTCTGTTGTTCATAACTAGATCATTATGCCTCTCCTCTGCTTTAATATTTATATTAGGAATTTCCCATACTCAAAATAGAACTGCTATTAACATACGAGCAACTTCTGGCCTATTTTTTACATTAATTCTACTCCTTAATCTTGCTACTGCTTGGCTGCAATTTTCATTTAAGACTACAATTTTATTAAATTCTTTCTTATTTGTATCTCTATTATCTGTAATATATTTTTTAAACGAGAAACCACAATAAGATTCAAATATCAATTTCAATATACAGTTGGATTTCCTTAAAATCCAACTGTATATTCTTTTCAATCATTTACCTCACCTCCACCATCTTCAATTGCTCCAATACCACCTCATTCCACTTATTCTCATCCGGCACATACTCCCACAATACCTCCGCCACATACTTGTCCATAAAAATCAATACCCTGCGCGCCGTGAACCGATTCTTCTTTACCGTATTCAATAACTCATCGTCCGTGCGCGTAAACTTATAACTGAACTGTATGCCCCTGTACCCCATCACATCCACAATCTCCGGCATACCCAACTCTACTTGCTGGTGCTTCTGTGGATCCAATGCCGACCGTTGCTTTTTACGCGTGTCCATAGCAAAATTTCGCACAAAATCCGTCATCGTATCCCGTTTCAAATCTACCAAAAACTTCGCATGCGCCTTCTCGCTCCACGGATAACTCCGTATCGGCTGTATCCATAACGTTACCGATGTGAAATGCGGATCAAAACCACCGCCCTTATACCCCTTCTGCTTAAAGGAATACCCCGGTTGCGAACCCATTTCCTCTGAAGAAACCCATTCCAGTTTAGAATGAGCCTCCTTGATAATGAATTCTGGATATTGCGCCTTTAACGACGCAAATCCCATCGACATTACAATCAAAAGCCCCTTATAGTTGATTCCCATAAAAGTTGCAAATTACCGCAAATCCCTCAATCTACAATCTCCACAATCGACAATACCATATCGGGCTCTATCATAACCCCATCGTCGCCAGCCGTGCGACGAATCTGCACCTTTATCGT
>CBFHGY010000134.1:0-4064 GCA_965655465.1 Bacteroidia bacterium
TTAAATCAAGAATTTGTAAAAGATTCCTCCAAAACTGTTGAGGCTATGCTAAATAGTATCGAGGCAGGTTTAACTGTAACCAAGTTTAAACGAGTTCAACTCGGATAGAAATTAGTAACTTTCATAAAATCCTCCGAAATTCGGGGGATTTTTTTTGTCAATAATCCATACCATACATGAAATATCAACGAATTTTATTGAAATTAAGCGGAGAGGCCCTTTTGGGTTCTCAGGAATACGGAATAGATCCTGTTGTTTTAAAACAATATGCGCAAGAAGTTAAGTCGGTAATAGATGTCGGGGTTCAAGTTGCGATAGTTATTGGGGGCGGTAATATTTTTAGAGGAGTACAAGGTGCCCAAGGTGGGGTTGTGGATCGCGCTACTGGAGATTATATGGGCATGTTGGCGACCATGATGAATGCGATGGCAATTCAAGGGGCGTTTGAAAAAGAAGGATTGGTTACGCGCTTATTATCGGCCATTAAGATGGAGCAAATTTCAGAACCTTTTATCCGCAGAAGGGCAATGAGACATTTAGAAAAAGGCAGAGTGGTGATATTTGGAGCAGGAACAGGTAATCCGTACTTCACTACCGATACCGCCGCTTCTTTGCGTGCTGTTGAAATTGAAGCCGATATTGTAATAAAAGGTACACGCGTTGATGGTATCTATGATAAGGATCCCGAAAAATACCCAGAGGCAAAGCGTTTCGAAACCATCACCTATAAGCAAGTTTTTGATTTGAATTTAAATGTTATGGATATGACCGCATTTACCTTGTGTCATGAAAATAATAAGCAAATTGTGGTTTTTGATATGAATACACCTGGAAATCTTTTGCGTTTGGTTAATGGCGAGCCCGTAGGCACTTTGGTGAAATAATTGGATTTGCAAACGTCTGGAATTTATGGGTCCTTTATTGCAAAATAAAAGTTCTGTGATAATTTATGATTTGTTCGATGATTCCATCAACGAGCTTAAATTATCCAAGCCCGCGTTGCGTGCTTTGGCAACCTTAGAAGCATTTACCCTAGAAAAGGTTAGAGGTATCGGAAAAGAGCGGATAAAGGAATTACACGGAATAGGGGATCATGCACTTAAACGATTATTTCCATAAAAAAAGGCCTTCATTTGAAGGCCTTTTTTGTGCATATTAAAAAAATCTACGTATTAAGAAAGGGAATTAACGTGCTTTTGTAAGCTCGACTTCAAATTTCCTGCCTTATTTTTATGGATAATGTTTTTCTTAGCTAGTTTATCAACAGCGGTAAAAGCTAATTGAAGCATTGGTTCTGCTTCTGCTTTGCTTTTTGAATTACGCACGTTTTTGATGATGGTACGAGCAGTTTTATGCTGGTAACGATTCAATTCACGCTTTGCGTTGTTAGCGCGGATTCTCTTTATTGCTGATTTATGATTTGCCATTTTCTTTTAAAGGGATTGCAAAGATACGTTTGTAAAAGAATAAAATCAATACTTTTTGAAAATTATTCACTTTCAGGTGCTAAGCGAAGTATTAGGCCTTCAAGTTGTTCATTCAAATGGATTTGACATCCCAATCTAGAGTTGTCTTCAACAAAGAAAGCTTGGTCTAACATGTCGAGCTCGGCATCGTTTTTTGGGGGTAATTTATGATCGCTTTCAATATAAATATGACAAGTTGCACACATCGCCATACCGCCACATTCGCCTTTTACTGGCAGTTCAACCGCACGACAAAATTCCATTAAATTCATATTCATATCAGTGGGTGCTTCGTAAACCTGAGATTCCCCCAAGCGATCAATAATCGTGATATTAATATTGTTACTCATAGTTTGAATTATTTAAGATGGTCGGTATAATTATAAGTTGTAATGTTGAATTGCATATCCTTTTCTTGTTCTAGGATATACAACCCTGTATTTTCATGAGGAAATTGATCCATATCGCACAAAGGGGTATTGGTGAGCAAACATAAGAAACTGCGCATTGCACGTCCATGCATGTAGACCAATGCAGTTTCAAAGGGTTGTTGCATGAGAGTTTGGAGTCCGCGCTTTTGACGGTTAAACATGGCTTGTGGAGACTCTCCGCCTTCTATAGCTACATGGTAATTGCCTTGTTTCCACTGTTCGGATATTTCTAAAAATTGCTGATATCGTTCAGGACTGGGTTCTTTGCCCTCTAAAATTCCCCAACTAATCTCATTTAACTCGGGAAGAATTATGGGAGCCCGTTTTTTTTCAAAAAAGGGTGCAAGCGTTTGGTGCGTCCGTTTCAATTCAGATACGAAAAACGCATCAAAGGGTATATGCTGGAAATGCCCATAGAATTTTTGTGCTTGCTCTCGCCCTTTATCGTTTAAATCACTATCAATCCCCGACCCTTGTACGATCATTCTTTGGTTATAATCTGTTTGACCGTGGCGGGTAAGATAAATTGTTTTTCTAGACATGATGTATGAACTTCGCGTTATAAATGGAACCCTTTTTTGACACTGCAAATATACACGTAGATGCGCTAAACGCACGCTGCGAAAACACCTTAAATACGGCAATAGGACTTTCCTTTACGAAAATTACGGAAGATGCCCTGTTTGCAGAACTTTTGGTAAGTACTCAAAATTGTCAACCTTTGGGACACCTTAACGGAGGTACTTCCTTAGCCATTGTTGAAATTTTAGGTTCCATGGCAGCTAATTTAGTTATAGATCACGATAAATGGGTTGCAGTGGGACAGCAAGTCAACGCCCATCATTTCCGTCCGGCGTTACTCGGAGAGCGCGTAATTGCAGAAGCTAATGCGCTTCATATTGGCAGGAAAAGTCAGGTTTGGGAAGTAGATATTCGTAATGAATCTGGCAAGGATGTTTGCAAGGGTACGATTACCATGGCCGTAATTCCAAGACCTTAGGAGATGCATAGCCCTTCTTTCGCATGTGTAAAGTTGCCTGGAGCCGATGTGAATCGGATAGAGGTATTTCAAGGGCCTGCACATTTGATTTGCCAACCTATAGAAACTTTAAATCAATGGCCTGAAATCCCACGATTCATTTGCAGCGCTTGGAATAATAGCGAATCGTTTTGGGTATTGAATGATTTTTTGGGAAGTTTTTCATTGGCTGAGGCATTTGGGAATTTTGCAGATTTTCATGTTCGCAAACCTCAAAACTTGAATACCCAATTTGAGGATTTCCAAACTGCAATTTGCGATGCTCAAGAGGCCATGCGTCAAATGAAGTTGCAAAAAGTGGTCTTGGCTAGACAGTTTAATAAAAAATGCAATACAAACTATTCAGAACTTCAAGTCTTGTTTGAAACCTTATGCTTGAAATATCCGCAAGCATTCGTATACGTGTTCTCTTCCCCCATGTGGGGTACTTGGATAGGAGCTTCCCCGGAAACTCTTGTAAACTACGAACATGGACATGTTTCTGTAATGAGTTTGGCGGGTACCTTATTTAATGAGGAGGAAAATTGGTCGGATAAAGAAAGTTCAGAACAAGCCATTACTTCTGAATTTATAAAGGGTTGTTTGAACTGGAAAGAAACCGAAAGGGTGCAAATTAAGGAATTGAAGCAAGGTCAAATGCGTCATTTATTGAGTATCTATAAAAAACCATTTGAGCGAAGCGAAATACCCAGTTTGATTCAAAAAATATCGCCCACTCCGGCGGTCTGTGGAAGCCCTAGAAACGAGGCATTACAATTCATCTCTAAGTACGAGGCGTTTGAACGTGATTTATATGCAGGTTTTATCGGGGTGCAGAGAGAAGATGTGCTTTTTACAAATGTTAATTTACGTTGTGCGGAAATTGCAAAAGACGGTGTGCGTTTACTAGCCGGTTGTGGTATTAACTTAGGCAGTGACCCCTTACGAGAATGGGAGGAGACAACTTTGAAAATGTCTGTAATTGCAGAAAATATATACTAGGGGATTTATTAAACAGTTCAAATTTGAGAAGTTAGCGAGGCAAGTCTTTCTTGATTTCATCAACATCAATATCTACTTTTGGAGCAAACGGCAAATCGTCGGTTAATACTTTTTTCACCCAAGTTTTTCCTTCTTGAAAATAAGCAT
>CBFHGY010000135.1:0-4038 GCA_965655465.1 Bacteroidia bacterium
ATTTTTGTTAACAACGCTTACCGCCTTGTTTTTTATTATTCCGATTAAAACAAAATGGAAAAACCGAGCCTACAAGGTTTGATCAGGTTCTAACATTCCATGAAATTCTAGCAATCGATTGCGCCAAGCGCCATGACCTGTGTTTATTTCGGCATTCAAATCACTCATGATGCTATAAATCCCAAAATAGGTGCGGTTTACATAGAGTGCATGCTTGCTGCCACGAGGTTGCGTAGGTCGTCGAACTTCTGGAATTTTATAAATTTCTTCTCCCATAGCATAAATTTCATCTAAAAATTCATCGGTAAAGTGAAATGTTTCTGTTCTGAAAGGGCGAGAAAGTAACGAAGTCATATTCAAGAATGCATCTGTTAATTCGCGTTCCACAGCAGGAGAATCTCCAGGGAAGATAATTTCAATCGAACGCATCAAATTACTAATTAAAGGTTTGTTTTCTTGAACTTCCTGAATTAATAAGGGAAAATATGAAACGTAAAAATCTTCCGGGACAACTTTAATACATCCAAAATCTATAACCCCTACTTTTCCTTCCTCATCGAACAGGAAATTTCCGGGATGTGGATCTGCGTGAATGGCTTTTTCTTCATGAAGCTGAAATTCGTAGAAATCCCAAAGTGCCTGAGCTACCTTATTTTTCTCTTCTTGGCTGGGATGGGTGTCTAAGTACTCTTTTAGATGCTTACCACGCAAATAATCCATTACCAATACTTTGTTATTACTGAATTCGGGATAATATTTCGGAAAATACAAATTGGGCAAATGACTACATGCTTCCGCAATCTGAGTACCTCTTTGTAATTCCAAATCGTATTGGGTTTCTTCCAAAAGTTTTTCCTCAACTTCTTGGAAATATTTTTTCATCTCCTTTTCACTTAACCCGAACATGGCATTCGCCACCGGTTTTACCAAACGTAAATCACTTTTAATAGAGTCTGAAACTCCAGGATATTGAATTTTTATGGCAAATTCTTTTTCGCCCTTACGAGCTAAGTGCACCTGTCCAATACTGGCCGCTGCTAAAGATTTGGTGTCGAAAAAATCAAAATCTTCTGTAGGATATCTTCCTGTTGCCGACTTATAGGTTTTAATCACTAAAGGTCCCGACATAGGTGGCGCCGAATATTGCGACAAGGCGAATTTATCGGTGTATGCCCTGGGAAGCAGGTTCTTATCCATGCTCAACATTTGGGCTACTTTAAGTGCGCTGCCCTTTAATCCGCTGAGCGACTCGTATATATCTTCTGCATTGTCTTGGTGCAAAACTTCGCGATCATCGTTGCCCAAAATACTTTTTTTTGCATAATACTTGAGGTAATTGGTACCAATTTTGGCACCCGTACCGACCAATTTGGCGGCCCTACCTATTTTAGAACTCGTAATATTATTTTGAGAGTCCATTTATTTTTCAGAGAATAAGAACTTGGCTAAATCGATTGCTTTTTTTAAGGTTTGATTTCCCATCAATTCAAATGATAGCGTAAAAACTTTCTCGATACATGCATCCGTTTTTTCAAATCCTTTACTTCTATCGTTAAGCCAAAAATGAAACACGAATAATACATTAGAAAAGAGTGCGTTTTGATTTAATTTTCCTGTGGCCTTATCAATAGGTGCCAATCCCGTTTCCATTTGTTCCAGTCCAAGAGTATCTAAATAATCTAGAAAAGAATGTCTAAATTCCTTGATGCCCGAAATAACGTCTGTAGGTTTGCTCCAATTTTTATAGGCTATCAAAAAATAGCTTCTTTGTGATTTTAGTTGTTCCACAAATGCATACAATGCCGATAAAAGTTTATCGTTTGCATTTGCTTCTTGATAAAAAGGTTGTTCTTCTAGTGCCTGAATCGTTTGCAACCATTTTTCACTTAAAATGGCTTCTTTTACAGCCTCTAGATCTGAAAACTCTAGATAAAAATCGGATTCTGTGATTTGCATTTCCTCACAAAAACGAAACACGCTTTGTGGTTCTTTTTCTTGGGTATTAACCACTTTTATGTAGTGGTTGAGGATTTCTGTTCTCATTTGTAAAGAATTAACATTTTATTATGCGAAAAGTTTAGGGAATTTGACAAAGTGTTTTTACTTTGTATCCTGAAGTATGTCAAGCATTCAAGACGATTACAATACCCAACGCCCTCCACTTAATATAGCCGAATACGGCAGAACCGTGCAGGAATACGTAGCCCATATACAAAGCCTACCCTCAAAAGAGGAACGCACAAAATGGGTAACTCAATTGGTAAATATCATGTCTACCTTAAATCCTCAAATCAAGTTACAGTCTGATTATCAAGCTGTTCTTTGGGGACATATTTATCAAATAAGTGGATACACTTTGGATGTAGACTCCCCTTACCCCCTTCCTACTGAAGAAAAAAAGACAGAGAAACCTGATCGCATTTTGTATTCGGATACTGGTATTCGATTCCGTTTTTACGGAAGAAATCTTCAAAATATGATCGACAAAGTCACGGAAATTGAGGATGAGAACCTCCGTCAGGATTTAGTCAACTTAATCGCTTCTTTCATGTTCAACAGTTGTAAAATTTGGAATGATGAAAATTTGACGAACGAAGTGATTGCAGAACACTTATCTATATTATCTAAAGGGAAGTTGAAATTATCGGGAGATGAAATTACGGTTACGGCAGATGCAAGCAGTCATTTTACTCCTAAGAAGAATTTCAGCAATACCAATCGAAATAATTTCAACCGTAAGAACAACAAAAACAATTTCAATAAAAACAAGCGGCACCGCCGTTTTTAAGCTTCCATTATGTCGTATTTTGAAATCGAAGGCGGTCACTCGCTAAAAGGAGAAATCACCCCTCAAGGGGCAAAGAATGAAGCTTTGCAAATTTTATGTGCAGTATTATTAACTTCTGAGCCCATACGAATTTCGAATATTCCGGAAATACGGGATGTTTTAAAACTTATTGATTTGCTTAAAAGCTTAGGTGTTAAAGTGCAACGCGAATCCAAAGGAACCTACCGATTTCAATCGGATTCGGTTGATTTAGACTTTTTAGATTCTCCAGAATTTAAAATTCAAGGGGCTGCTTTACGGGGTTCTATTATGATTGTTGGACCACTATTGGCTCGATTTGGTAAGGGTTATATTCCAAGTCCGGGTGGAGATAAAATTGGCCGACGCCGTTTAGACACTCATTTTGAAGGTTTTATCAAATTGGGTGCTCAATTTGAATATTTAGCCGAAGAAAGTTTTTACCGGGTGCATGCCGATACCTTACAAGGCACCTTTATGCATTTAGACGAAGCATCCGTTACCGGAACTGCGAATATTTTAATGGCCGCAGTTTTAGCAAAAGGAGAAACTACTATTTATAATGCCGCTTGTGAACCGTATTTGCAACAGTTATGCAATATGTTGGTGTCTATGGGCGCTAAAATTGACGGTATTGGAAGCAATAAATTGAACATCCAAGGTGTATCTAATTTAAGCGGATGTGAACATCGCTGTCTTCCTGATATGATCGAAATTGGTTCATTTATAGGAATGGCCGCTATCACCCAAAGTGAAATTACTTTAAAAAATTGCAGAATTGATCAATTGGGAATCATTCCACGTACCTTTCAACGCTTGGGAGTTCAAATGGAGTTTCGTGGCGATGATATCTACATTCCTAAAAACGAACATTACGAAATCGATAGTTTTATCGACGGCTCAATCCTTACGGTTTCGGATCAAATTTGGCCAGGCTTTACTCCAGATCTTATTTCCATAGCTCTGGTTACAGCAACTCAGGCAAGGGGCACCGTTTTAATCCATCAAAAAATGTTTGAAAGTCGCTTGTTCTTCGTAGATAACTTGATTGATATGGGTGCGCAAATTATATTGTGTGACCCTCATAGAGCTACGGTTATTGGATTAGACCGTAAAACACAGTTAAAGGGCATACAAATGTCCTCTCCTGACATACGGGCCGGAGTTGCATTGCTAATTGCTGCGATGAGCGCCAAAGGCAAGAGCATTATTAAAAATATTGAACAAATAGA
>CBFHGY010000136.1:0-3966 GCA_965655465.1 Bacteroidia bacterium
GGGTTCTTGAATACCAAAATGCTTTTTATTTTCCCCACCGTTCTTATCATCCTATGGTATTTCTTGGGAAGTAAATTGCGCGGTTTGTCTTTACAAGAAGACAATGCTACAAAAGGCGATACCAGCTTTTTTAAGAAATCTATTCGTTTCAGTGCCGCATTCTTGGTGACTTTCGGATTCTTGATTTCAATTTTAGCTTGGTTATTTATGATGAGTGTAGATGCACATTGGTATTCTACCATTTTTGGTGTATACAATTTTGCCACACATTGGGTAAGTAGCATTGCGTTCATCGCAGTTTTTGTAATCTACCTCAAATCTCAAGGACATTTAGGATTAGTAACCAAAGAACACCAACACGATTTAGGTAAATTCATGTTTGCCTTCACTGTATTCTGGGCATATATTTGGTTATTCCAATACTTGCTAATTTGGTATGCACACATTCCAGAAGAAATGATGTATTACCAAATTCGTTATGAAAATTACAAATCATTCTTCTTGGGTAACTTCATCCTGAATTTTGCGGTTCCTTTCTTGTTCTTATTAATGAGAAGCGCAAAAAGAAGTAACATGTTGTTTCCAATTATTGGTTCAATTATGATTATTGGTCATTACTTCGATGTGTGGTTTATGGTAATGCCAGGAATTTTCGGACCTGGTGCGCATATTGGAATGTTTGACATCGGGGTATTCTTGTTTTTCTTAGGATTGTTTGTTTTCTGGACACTAAACCAATTACAAAAGAGAGGTTTAGTTGCTATTAACCACCCATTCCTAGAGGAATCCGTTTATCACGATACAGGAGTTTAATATTTATATTTATCAGAATTCAAAGGCCGTCTGAAAAGACGGCCTTTTTCTTTTATCTGTTTTCCATTGTAAGTGTGAAATCTTTAAAAATAATTATAACGGGCTCACTTTTTCAGTTCTGATTAATTGTACCGGTTGTTTTATCTACCTAAGGTAGCAACGTGATGTTTGGATTTTTGTAAAATATCACCTAGGTCATAACTTAGTGAATTTGAATGTTTGCAGGTAAATAATTTTATAATTGCCTAATTCATGGTCAATACCTGAGTTTAGTAAATGTCTAAATTCAGGAGTGTTTCATGCTCCTAACTAATTAAATGGATTGACATTTGCACTACTTGGTGCTTCTGATTTGAAAATTTCAATTTCGAATTAAAAGTCATTTCTTAAATATGATTTGTTGCCAGTTCTTTGGATTTTAACGGGGAGTGATTCAATTGGGATATCCTTATTTAAAATATTCAATCGTTTTGTTTGAAGATAATGGCTTAAAATTCTGGTAATTTTTCAATTCATTTTAGAAACATGCATTATTTTCAAATAATATGCTTTTTATTTTTTGAGATAAACACCGTATACAATTATTTTTCACGCTTAATAAAGCAGAAGGAACATCCCTGTACTTACATAAAAATGAGTAATTTTGCGACAAATGGAAATTTCAGCAAAGTACAACCCCTCCGACATAGAAAATAAATGGTATGCTTATTGGTTGGAAAACGGTTTTTTTAAATCTACACCCGACGAAAGAGAGCCTTATACGGTAGTGATTCCTCCTCCAAATGTTACGGGAGTATTGCATATGGGACACATGTTGAATAATACCATTCAGGATGTATTGGTGAGAAAAGCCCGTATGGAAGGTAAAAACGCCTGTTGGGTTCCTGGTACCGATCATGCGAGTATTGCTACTGAAGCAAAAGTGGTGAATCTTTTGAAATCACAAGGAATTGAAAAAAGTGACCTTTCCCGCGAAGATTTTCTTAAACATGCCTGGGAGTGGAAAGAAAAATATGGCGGCATTATTCTTGAACAATTAAAGAAATTGGGAGCGAGTTGCGATTGGGATCGTACCCGTTTTACCATGGAGCCTAAATTAAGCAATGCCGTTCAAGATGTTTTTATCGATTTGTACAATAAAGGGCTAATCTATCGCGGTACGCGTATGGTAAACTGGGACCCTCAAGGAAAAACAACCTTATCTGATGAAGAGGTAATTTTTAAAGAATTGAAAGACTCCCTATATTATATTAAATATACAGGCATTGATTTTGAAGGATATTTGGAAGTAGCAACAGCCCGCCCTGAAACCATAGCAGGGGATGTGGCGATTTGTGTAAATCCTGAGGACGATCGATATAATCACTTAATTGGCAAGCACGTTAATGTGCCGTTAATTAATCGCAAAGTGGCGATAATAGCAGATTCTTATATAGACATTGAATTTGGAACGGGTGTATTAAAAGTAACCCCAGCACATGACATTCATGATTATGAAATTGGTTTGAAACATAATTTGCCAGTAATCGATACCTTGAATGAAGATGGCAGTATTTCCGAAGCCGGTGAATTATTTATTGGAATGGATCGTTTTGAAGCACGTAAAGAATGGGTTAGGATTTATTAATAATAACAGAAGATTATACACATAATGTAGTATGCAGTGAACGAAACGATGCGGTGGTAGAACCGCGAATAAGTACCCAATGGTTTCTTAACATGAAAGCCTTCATGGAAAAGAATCCGCAAGTACTTGATGCTGTAATGAACGATGAAATAAAATTCTTCCCAGAAAAGTTGAAAAACACCTACCGTCATTGGATAGAAAATATTCGCGATTGGAACATTTCTCGTCAATTGTGGTGGGGGCATCGCATCCCGGCATTTTATGCCCCTGATGGAACATTCATAGTTGCTAAAGATGTGCATGATGCCGTTTTGAAATTCCAAGAACAGGGAAAAGAAGTACTAGCGACTGATATTAGGCAAGACGATGATGTGCTTGATACGTGGTTCAGCAGCTGGTTATGGCCAATTTCAGTTTTTGATGGTTTTGAAAATGAAGATGAAATCGCCTATTACTATCCTACCAATGATTTAGTAACAGCACCAGAAATTATGTTTTTTTGGGTTGCGCGTATGATTATGGCGGGTTATGAATATCGAGGCGAAATGCCATTCAAAAATGTGTATTATACCGGAATCGTAAGAGATAAATTACGTCGCAAAATGTCAAAAAGTTTAGGAAACAGTCCCGATCCATTAGATTTAATTGCATCACACGGTGCTGATTCCGTTCGTTTGGGAATGTTATTATGTGCTCCAGCGGGTAATGATATTTTGTTTGACGAATCTCAAATAGAACAAGGTCGTAATTTTTGCAATAAAATTTGGAATGCGTTCCGACTCATCAAATCTTGGGAATCCGAAACTCCGGAGCTGCGACCCTATGAGTTAGAAACCATTAATTGGTTCACAGCGCGTGCAGCCGAAGTATTGCAAGAAAATGAACTGCATTTTAAAGAATTTAGACTCTCAAATGCACTAATGAACTTGTATAAATTGATTTGGGATGATTTTTGTAGTACGTATTTAGAAGGGGTAAAACCTGTTTATGGAGAAAAGATATCCGAAGCAGCCTTAAAGGCCTCACGAGAATTCATGGACATGCTAATGAAGGCCATTCATCCAATAATGCCTTTTATTTCTGAAGAAATTCATCAAACCTTAGCACTTGATTTTAAGGCTTGTGTGGTTTCGGAATACCCCAATATCGCAACATCGCATAAAGGCGATTTAGACCTTGTTTTAAATGCGATTACAGAACTTCGTGGTTTGAGAGCACAACATCAATTATCCCCCAAAATCGAATTACAGGTATGGCTGAAAAATACGGAAATGGATTTTGTTCCTTTCCAGAATATGGTGGCCAAATTGGCAAATGTTTCATGGCAAGATTCAGAGAAAGGGGAGGGTAACTTCATCATGATTTCGCTTAAATCAATGGAAATGTGGGTGAAGTTAGAAATCGAAATTAATAAAGAAGAAGAAATTGCAAAGATTGAAAAGGAATTGGAACATCTGTCTGGTTTTTTAATTGGAATTAATAAAAAGCTAGAAAATGAAAAATTCATGAGCAATGCAAAACCCGAT
>CBFHGY010000137.1:0-3856 GCA_965655465.1 Bacteroidia bacterium
CGTATTTAAATTCTTCCGAAATTATTTTCTGAAAGGCGGAATTATATACGGCTTAAATGGCTTAATTATTTGTGTGTGCCAACTTATAGAGGGATATATTAAATATTTCCGTGGCTTTGCTTGGAAGTTAAAAAGTCTCTTTCCCTGATTATAAATCCAAGGGCAACTGTTTCGGCAACAGCTGAAAACTCAAGCGATGATGTGGCGTTACGCCAAACAACCGAATGGCATTTCGGTGTGAAATTGTTGGATAACCCGCATTGCTCGCCCAGCCATATTCAGGATGCTCTGCGTGCAAAGATTCCATTATTTCATCTCGGTGTGTTTTGGCCAGTATACTTGCTGCTGCAATATGCAAAAAACGGGCATCTCCTTTAATTTCAGTTTTATGAGGGATATTTCCAAATGGCTTAAATCGATTACCATCTACTGCAATATGATCAAATTGCATTTCTAACTGTTCCAAGGCTCGGTGCATGGCAAGAATGCTTGCATTTAAAATATTAATTTCATCGATTTCCTTTGGTGAACACGCGCCCACAGCCCATGCACGTGCATGTTGCTCAATAAATACACGCAGTTCATTGCGATTGACTTTACTAACCTGTTTACTGTCGTTTAGTTTTTCATGATAGAAGTCTTTGGGTAAAATTACCGCCGCAGCTACAACCGGTCCGGCTAAACACCCGCGACCTGCTTCATCGCAACCAGCTTCGATTCCAGCGGATACGGATTGAAATAATAACATCCTTCAAAAATAATTAGGAATGGTGAATTATGAATGATCAATCACGCTGGTACAATCTAAACGTAACATATCGCATCTAAAAATAGGCAATTCTCGAATCGAACAAGCCCATTTTATCAAAGATGTTATGATATGTATAATTCGTTTTTTGTGCGGCGGCAGCGGTCTGAGCAAAACTTCACATGTTCCCAGTCACGTTCCCATTTCTTTCGCCAAATAAAGGGGCGGCCACAGGTCAAACAGATTTTTTTGGGTAAATGTTGCTTCTTAACACCTTTCATTTATTGGGGGAAATTAAAAGTGGCCTAAGTGGGTTGAATATCGACAGGCCAGCGATCGGGTTTGGCATAAGTCAATCGACTCAATTTTTGGGTTTTATGATACGAATCTAATCCGCTGCATGTAAGGGTGCCAGCCGATTCTAGGTCTAAAAACCCATCCCCTTGAATGATCGATTGAGGAACATGAACTTCAATTATTTCACCAATTAATAGATGCGTTCCATTGATGGCTAAATCGTGTTTTTCGCGAAATTGCATCAACCATTTTACGGAACTTTCTGCTACAAAAGGCACTTTTTTGTTGGAAGACCATTCGGGAGTCAATCCTACGGCTTCAAACTCTGAAATCTCCGCAGGGTAACGTGCAGAGGTCTGGTGTGCCGCATGGTAAAAGGTTTCTTTTACATGGTTAATGGTATACCAACCGGTTTCCATGATATTCTTAAGGGAATGTTGGTCGGCAGAAATCGGCCTGAAAATCAACCCACATAAAGGCGGATTTGCCCCTATGTGAAAAAGTGAATTTAAAACGGCCAAATTGCAATGACCATCGTTATTTGCGGTACCCACTAAAACCAAACTTTTAAATCCCCCAAGAGAATTTATAAAAGCCGCCCGGTAGCGTTGATCCATTGCGTTGATTGCCTCTTTTGTAATGAGCATGTTGTGTTTTTTACTAAAATTGTTTCAGGTATTTTTCGCATTTTTTCCAATATCCAAAAAAAGATGCCGTGTATTCACTTACTTCGGGAAAAATCCAATCTCTTGAATCTTCCTGACCCTTCCACCCTATCTGGCTTGGATGTTCCTTATATATAAAGGTGTGCTCAGGCAATTGCGCCTGCAATTCCCCGAAGCTACCATACACGATTTCCAATTCGTAGATATTCTTAGACAAGACAAGAACAAACTCCAACGTTCGTACTGAAACAGGCCGGCGCTCGAACTCATCGGCATCCAATAATAAAATCCGACGGTGCGATTCATTTTCCCGCCATTTGGGATCTAAATTGTTCCAAGAGTATAACAAAACGGTGTTAGCGGCTTTCGGGAAGACTTCCCCAGGAGATAAAATGGAGGTTGATTTTTGCAATGTTTCAATCGATACCGCTGTGGGTGTGAGGCTTAATTCTTGGGAATCGTGCAAAGATTCGGGGATGGGCATCGTTGAAAACACGTCGTAATCGACGTCTAAAAACGTTTTCCCCTGCTTAGAGCCCGAGTATTTGTTGATGTTTTCTTGGTTGGCCACATATTGTTTGTTGGAATTGGCGCCACAGACCCACTGCCAGCTCAAATCGTTCGAGGCCATATCGGCATCGAGTAGATGGTAGTACATCCAACGGGCGCCACTGCGCCAATCGCAACGGGCAATATTGGTATGTAACATACTCAAATACATGCGCATGTGGTTATGGATCCACCCGGTTTCGAGCAAGTTATCGATGCCTTCATCGAGGGCGTCGATACCCGTTTCGGCGTTTAAAATAGCACTAGGAATGCCCTTGGACTTGAAATGCGACGGATCGTTTTTTACATTTTGTTCCGACAAATTGGGGAAGCGTTGGGCCGTTCTTTGGAAGTAATCGCGCCAGGTAAGCTGTTGCAATAAACGCTCAATTTGATAGGTTTTGAATCCGCGGTGTAGCAGCGAATCTACTATTTGCCTGGTGGAAATTACGCCCCGCGACACATAAGGTGACAGCTGTGACACGTTTCCCCAAAGGAAATTTCGCGTTTTTCCGTATTTCACGGGATCAATATTTGCGATTTTCGCAATTATTTTCTCGTATTTCGTTTCGATCATCGTTTGGAAATTTTGTTATTAGAAATTTGACGTTGTCGGCTGCAGCGGAAGCGTTCGATTTCCGGATTCCGGGTAGCACGGTGTTTTTGAGATACACCGGAGTTCACGCGTTTGCGCCACAAGCGAAAACTTGAGGGCTTTAAAGTTTGCCGCATCAATCGGATTACCTCGCCTTCACTCACGCCAAACTGGGTTTCTATGGCATCGAAAGGCGTGCGGTCTTCCCAGGCCATTTCAATGATTCTGTCTAAATCTTCGTCGCTAAATTTCATATTCGTACCAGTCCGTTTTCTCTGAGATCCGACACCCGCAAAGGGGTCTCTTCACTCAAGGTTTGGTGTCTTTTTACATCAAATAAATACAGTTCGTGATCGCCTGCAGATTGGTGCCACACGGTTTCCAATTCCACAAAAGCCGCCGCGTTCTTTAGCACGATAAAATCGTGCCACCGCGTGCATGCGTAGGGTTGTTTGTGCGGATGTTGGGTATCGCCCTTGTTTTTGCGACTCAAGAAATCGTGTTTATCGAGGGTTAACCCACTTTTCTGTCCGAAATTCCGCACTACAGGCCATTGGTCTTGAGCCAATAGCTGCAGCACTATTTTGGCGCCTTTTTGAATGTTTTCAAGTGTTTTAGTGTTGTAATACACCCCAATGGCATAGCGTTTGGGCGACATGCTCATGGCGGAAACGTAGGTACAAATGTTCATGTTCACCCTACCCTCGCACTCTGTCATGAGACTGTAAACGGGCAAATCCGGTAGGTTCCAAGGTTTTTTCACTACATTTTAGGGATTGATATTTCAGCAATAAATACGATTCGGTTGCGCGTAAATCGGGCTAAAACCGCGTATAAACGAGTTTTACAGGTTAATTATACTTTAATATTAGAGATACCCCCATCGATATGGTGAATTTGTCCGGTTATCCACGACGATTTCTCCGACAGCAAGAAGGCGGCGAGTTCGGCGATATCCTGGGGCTGTCCGATTTTCTTTAAGGGATGTCGGTTGGCATTGGC
>CBFHGY010000138.1:0-3810 GCA_965655465.1 Bacteroidia bacterium
ACTACCCTTAAAGAAGCCGCTTTGGCATTGGAGTTACTCACCGAAGACCAATTCAACGAATGGGTACGTCCAGAAAACATGGTCGGAAATCCTTCAGAATCGATCAAATAAAACATGACGGATACACCTTTTTTACAAGGGTTCAACCGAAAAATCCCCATACACCAACCTGTGGTTATGGGGATTTTAAATATTACGCCCGACTCTTTTTTCGGGGGAAGCCGTTTCACGGCATTAAGCGATATTTTAAAAACAGCAGCGCACATGCTTGCCGATGGGGCTTTGATTTTAGATATCGGCGGACAAAGTTCCAGACCGGGCTCGGAAAGAATCGGTCCCGAGGAAGAATGGCAAAGGGTATTTCCCGCCCTTAAAGCCCTTAAGAAAGAATTTCCAAATGTTTGGTTGAGTATTGATACGTATCATGCTGAAGTTGCTAAAAATGCCATAAATGAAGGGGTAGAAATCATCAACGACATTTCATTTGGAGAAGACGATGAAGCTATGTTTGATGAACTATCAGATCAGAACATTACGTATATAGGCATGCATAAAATTGGCAATCCCAAAACCATGCAGAACCATGCCGATTATACCGATGTTACGGAAACGGTATTGCATTATTTATACGAACGTATAGCCAACGCCCGGCAGGTTGGCATGCAAAATATCTGGATAGATCCTGGATTCGGTTTTGCGAAAACTGCAAAACAAAATTTCGAATTATTACGCAATCTGAATCGCATTTCTTTGGTATTGCCGAGTCGGTTGGTGGGCATTTCCCGAAAAAGCATGATTTATAAATCTTTGAATATTGCAGCAGAAGAGGCCCTCAACGGCACCAGCTTTTTACACGCCGAAGCCCTCAGAAACGGAGCTAAAATCCTTCGGGTTCACGATGTAAAGCCCGCGGTAGAATGCATCCAATTGTGGCAATATTTAAATGCCGATAAAGGCTAATTAAAAAACGATTTCTATACTTTTTAACTACTTTTGCACCCATGTCTAAGATTATAGCTCCTTCTATCCTTTCGGCCGATTTTGCCCATTTAGGTCGCGACATTGAAATGATCAATCAATCCGATGCCGCTTGGTTCCACGTTGATGTGATGGACGGTGTGTTCGTTCCCAATATTTCCTTCGGATTTCCGGTAATGAAATCGCTTAAGCAACATGCGAAAAAAACCTTAGACGTGCATTTGATGATCGTTCAACCCGAACGTTACATTCAAGAATTTGCTGATGCCGGTGCCGATGTATTAACCGTGCATTTAGAAGCCAGTACCCACCTGCACCGCACCCTACAACAAATAAAAGCCGCAGGCATGAAAGCCGGCGTTGCCTTAAATCCCCATACTTCTATTTATGCTTTAATGGATGTACTAGAAGACATTGATTTGGTGTGCTTAATGAGTGTAAATCCGGGCTTTGGCGGACAGAAATTCATCCCTCAAACCTTGAAGAAAACCGAAACCTTAAAAAATGAAATTATTCGCATAGGCTCTAATACCCTTATTGAAATAGACGGTGGAGTTTCCTTGCAAAATGCAGGAGATCTCTTTAAAGCCGGTGCCGATGTATTGGTGGCCGGAAATACCGTTTTCTCCTCGGAGAATCCTACCCAAACCATTACGGATTTATTGAATTGCTCAAAATAAACCTGCATACGGCTCGTTATACATGCGTGAGTCGTTGGTTCATCGCCTTAATTGGCATGCTCTTTTTTCAATCTGCACACGCACAAAATGAGTACCGCGCTTTTGTAGATGGACATCCTGGAACCTTTGGTCCGATAGAAATTCGAGACGCTTCGGGTAAGGTATTGACCTATACCGGTAAAAATTCGGAATTTGAAATTCGACTTCCCTACCCTTCCTTTTTAATCTTTGGTTATATCCAAAACGAAAAGGTATTCGGACATTATGCGGATCTCCGGGAAGGTACAGATACCATTATATATGGGGCTGGACTCAATTTAATTGGAACAGTAGAAATCTCCGCCGGCTCCAACAATGCCTTTATGGAAGAAATACGTCCACGCGAACTGGCCCTCAACGTTGGAGTTGGTTCCAATATCGAAAATATCATTAAAACTTTGGGCGGAGTTAGCAGCAATAATGAACTATCATCGCAATTCAGCGTTAGAGGGGGAAATTTCGACGAAAACCTCATTTACGTTAACGATATTGAAATTTACCGGCCTCAATTGATTCAAAACGGACAGCAAGAAGGGTTGAGTTTTATCAATCCAGCTATGGTCGATCGCATTAAGTTCAGCGCCGGAGGTTTTGGTGCACAATATGGCGATAAAATGAGTTCCGTTTTGGATGTAGCGTACATCCGACCCGATTCTACCCGTCTTCAAACCATTCTAGGGACCATGTTGAATTCTGCTACATTAGAAGGTTCTAAAGGTTCACTGTCTGGGATTTTTAGCTTTCGACATTTCACCAACTCCCTCCTCACCAGCACCCTTAATACGGATGGTACGTACAGCATGAATTTTGCAGACATTCAAACATTTCTTTCTTGGGATATTAACCGACATTGGTCATTAGATTTTTTAGGGAACTATGCGCGAAATGCATTTCAGCTAAGACCCGAAAGTAGAACTACTGAATTTGGCACGATTCAAGCTGCGTACCAATTGAATGTGTTTATGGCTGGAAAAGAAAACCTGAATTACGAGTATCAATTAGGGGCCTTAACATTAAATTATCGTCCCTCATTATGGGCTAAATATAAAATCATTGGAAGCATAACTTCTATTAACGAGGAGGAGTATTTTGACATTCAAGGGGCCTATAATTTGAGCGAATTGGATCGGGATTTGGGGTCTAGCAATCTAGGAAAGCCAGTTCGTACATTGGGATATGGGTATTATTTAGATCACGGTCGCAATCGGATGCAATCGCGTATTTTGAATCTTTCGCATCTTGGAGAACTGGGTAAAAAAACCTCTCGAACCCAATTTAAATATGGCATTCGCTTTAATACGGAAATTATCGACGACCGATATTACGAATGGTTGTATATGGACAGTGCCGATTACAATATTGCACCTTGGAGCAGCAGTATTGATAGCATTGTTTTAGACGATGTGGTGCGTGCCAGCAATAAGATATCGAGAAATCGCATCAGCAGCTATGTGCAAGCCAAACAGATATTAGACCGTCAGAAGAATTTCTGGATGGTAGCAGGCTTGCGTCAGAGTTGGGAAAGCATCAGTCAGCAATGGTTATGGATGCCGCGTTTGGCGTTATTTTACGAGCCCTACAAGCACCACAACCTTCGAGCTCCGGATAGTGCAAAAAAGAGTCCAGTAACCTATCGTTTGGCCATTGGCGCCTATCACCAAGCGCCTTTTTATCGGGAAATGCGAAATTTTGAAGGCAGTTTGAATACCTTTTTGAAGGCCCAAGAATCATGGCACTTTGTATTGGGAATGGATCGTATTGTAACCCTTTGGGGAAAACGATTTAAATATTCTACCGAGGCTTATTACAAACAATTATCACAATTAGATCCCTATTTATACGACAATATTCGGATACGGTATTATGCGAATAATGCCTCTAACGGGTATGCGGTTGGTTTCGATAATCGTTTGTACGGTCAGTTTAATAAGGGATTAGAGAGTTGGTTCACACTAAGTTTGTTGCAGAGTAAGGAACGTATAACTTATACCGATGAACAAGGGAATATCCAACAAAGTGATTGGTTAAGAAGACCTACCGATCGCAGGATGAATTTTGCGGCTATATTCCAGGATCGTTTGCCTCAAAATCCAAGTATTCGCGTAAACCTCAC
>CBFHGY010000139.1:0-3749 GCA_965655465.1 Bacteroidia bacterium
GCTCTTTTTCTCCACTTTGGATTACAAACGAAATTTTTTGTTTGTTGGGATCTGGATCTTCAATATTAAAACTCAGCAAACTCGCAAAAACCCCTAACCCATCATTTTGGTCAGCAATACTTTCTAACCCTCCCGTTTGTTCATTTATTAATATCGATGGAAACAAGGTATCCACTTGATTCAAGCGTTCCATCAACAAAACCAATCGAAGCATCAGCCCTTTGTCTGAAGTGGCTTTTTCGACGGTTAACGGAGTTAATTTGCACTTTCCCGAATTAGTGGTGAACACATTTCCTATAATTACCGTGTCGGTTTTAAACCCGCTAAACGGCTCTTTTTTATCAAGGCCACTCTCATAATTAATATGAGTAAACACGTCTTTATGAATATAGTGTTTGGTAGAAGGTTCCGCCAGCAATCCCATTTTAGGATTGTTTTGTGTTTTAGGAACTAGAGTGAACGAATCGCCCTGTTTGTTCCAAAAATGCACATAGAAAAACTTGTCTAAAGAATCATAGTGGATGCCTTGTACAAATTTGTCATACCGTACTTGGTACGCTCCCATTTCGGTAGGGGCATTCTTATAGAGAATGCGATTTTCCCTATTGAACTGCATCCCTTTCACATCCACATTTCCCTTTTCATCTTGTTCAGGGGCTAATTGAATGCCCTCTTGGGTGGAACTCAATACTTTTTGATTAACGGAGGAAACTAAAACACCCACTAACAATACGCCAAATCCAAAATGCGAAATGGAAGCTCCCCATGCGAACACGCCAAACTTTTTGAGTCTTAATACATATAAGATGTTTCCAATTGCAAGCCAAATAGCCAAAAATAAGAAGATCATAAAATGTCCTCCCACTATTTGAAAGTTTAAATTTAAAATCAAGGTCAATATCGCTGAAACGCCTACACTTATTCCTGTGTCTTTTAAAAATATTTTCCAATCGGTTTTACGATAGGAGAAATACTGACCTATCGCCATTAAAAGCATAATTGGCATAGCCATCCATAATTGTATAGCATTATAGTCTTTTGCAACAGGAACCGCTGTTCTAAATCCAAAAAGTTTATTAAACACGGGAATAGACGTTGCAGTAAAGATTTGTACCAGGCTCAAAATGATAAACATGGATCCCAAAAACATCCAAAACTCTCTGCTAGAGAGTTTCTCATCTTCCAATGTTGTTTTCTGTGTTTGATATAAATTCCAAATAAAATTAATTAAGACCCCAACAAATGCTACAATTCCGAACCATTTAAGACCTGTTTGAAAAGCGGCATACGCAGATTGTGGAACGATAAAGGAAAGCACAATTACGGTTACAAAAGCTCCTGAAATACCATAATTGAATGTATTTCTAGCTTTTCCTGCTTTAAATGTCGCCGAGGCACTAAGTCCAATAAATATCAATAAAAACAACAGCAATTGACCCGATAATCCCAAATCTGTGAAAGAATGTACACTAGATTCACCAAGAATTCCGCTGCGAGTCAAAAAAGTGGCATATAATACCAACCAAAACGATAATTGTACCAATAAATGAGAGGTAAACATATGTCTACCGGTATTCTTAGATATTAGCAACATATGGGCGGCAGAAGTCATTATAAGCCAAGGTAATAAGGAAGCATTTTCCACAGGATCCCATGCCCAATAACCTCCGAAAGATAAACTCTCATATGCCCAAAATCCCCCCATAATAATACCGGTACCCAATATACCAACACAAGCCAAACTCCAAATTAAAGCCGGTTGTAACCATGATCTATCATCTTTTCTCCATAAAGCCGCTATGCTATATGCAAATGGAACAATCGCCAATGCAAAACCCAAAAATAAAGTGGGTGGGTGAATTACCATCCAATAATTCTGAAGCAGCTTATTTAACCCATTTCCATCGTTAAATACCGTTAAATAGTTTTCGATGCCCAGGCTTCCCAATATAGGAATATTTAAAAAATCTGGTCGTGCGGTACGTAATAATTCAAAGGGACTGCTGCCAAATTTAACCCCTTGAAATTCGAGTCCTAATAGCATCGAGCTTAATGCTATCTGACCAAAACTAATTACTGCCATAACTGGACTCTCCCATTTTTTGGCGTATTTGATCAGGAACATTCCGATTAACGCATTCCAAAAAATCCAAAGTAAGAAACTGCCTTCTTGACCTTCCCAAAAGCAGGAAATCATATAATAAACAGGTAGGCTATTGCTGGAATGCCTCCAGGCATAATAATATTCGTATCGATGGAAAAAGATTATGGCAAAAAGTACTGAAAAAATAGCTATCACGGAGAAACTGTGAAGCCAATAACTTCTACGAGCGGCTTTTATATAGGCGACATCTTGTGTTTTTTCGTGTTTAAAGAAAAATATCATCGATGCAATGGCACCCAGGAACGTTAAAATAATAAAGGCCTGACCGAGGTTTCCCAGCCAAAGCCATTCGTTATTGAAGGTCAAAGTCGGTGTTTTTGAGGGAATGGATGTAAGTAAATTCAAAACAAATTATTTAGTTATGTTCTCGGAACGTCTTTCGGATGTTCCTTTACAGGTGCATCTTCATACTTGGAAGGGCATTTGCTTAAGATTGCTTCTGCATGAAAATATGTACCTTTATGACGACCAGTTAATACAATTTTTTCAGTACGTTCCAAATCTTGCGGTTTCGGCTGCAGAAAGATCACCTTAGATTCGTTTCCCAAAGAATCTTCTGCATAAAACTCTAGATGATTAGGATCGATTTCAGGTTGATAATTAATTGGCTTTGCTTTATTCAACCTACAGACTACGTGGACATTTTTATTATAGTTAGATTGACTCAATTCTTGTGCCTCTTCGAAAGAAACATATTTAGTGGTATTTCCATAAAGGCTTACCACGGCTGCAACTCCCAAACCAGCGATAAGTATCAATGCGATGTGTAGCGGTTTCATTTTTGATTGGCTTCTAAATTACTCATTTTTCGATTTAGGAGGAGACCGTAAACAACCAAACCTAAAAAAATAACGACCAAAACACCAATAACCACGTGGTATTTTGCATTTGTTGCTAAAAATTCCGCTGCTTTCTCAGAAGCGCTTAGTTCTGAATTTTGTGCATTTAGCATCATGACAGGCGTTAAAAAGGCCAACAATAAGCAGGATATTTTCATTTTTTTCATTCGTTGTCGAGTTGTAATTGTTTTTGATGAATCCGTTCAATTCTAAATCTTAAAATAGCGATAAAGCTAAACACACCAATCCAGCCTAGTATAGCAGGGTAAAAATACATTCTGAGCGTATTGTCTAAATCGTAGTTATTAAAGCCAACAGAACCTCCTGTTCCTGGGTGCAATGAATTATCGGCAAGTTTGGGCATTATAGCAATGAGTGCCATAAAAATGGGGAAAATTAAAACATTATATACCGACGAAATGCGGGCCTTTTGATAATCGTCTTTAAGCGATGCACGCAATACTAAATATGCAAAATACATAAACATTCCAATTGCCACCCCATTCAATTTGGGATCGTCAGCGGGCCACCAACTTTGCCAAGTTACTCGAGCCCAAATAGAACCTGTAATACATCCCAAAATACCATTGAGCACTCCAACATGCAAAAAACTCATCGAGATCCAATCGTCTTCAAGTTTTCCAAATCGCAAGTATTTGATCGAATAAAACATGGAAACAGCCAACAAAAACATCATGCTGAACCACATAGGTACGTGGTACAATAGGTTACGAATACTTTCATTT
>CBFHGY010000140.1:0-3739 GCA_965655465.1 Bacteroidia bacterium
AAATGGGAATGCTTGGATTATTTACCCGCTTCAGGGCTTCGATAACGGCCATCAACTCCATGCGGTTATTCGTGGTTAACGTAAATCCCTCTGATAATTCTTTGCGATGTTGACCATAAATCATAACGGCGCCATATCCACCAGGACCCGGATTCCCTAGTGCTGCACCATCCGTATAAATTATAATATCTGCCATCAAATGCAAACTTATGTGTTTAATTCAGTTGTGTGAAAAAAAAGGATTAACGCGATGTGGATTTCAATACTTTTGTAATATGGATATTGAAATCATTACCATCGGCGATGAATTGTTAATTGGGCAAACCGTGGATACAAACAGTGTTTATTTAGCAAAGACATTATCTCCGCTAGGATTAAATATCTCACGTAAAACGGCCATACGCGATTCCAAAAGCGATATTATTAACGCCATAGACGAATCTCTAAATCGTTGCAATTTTGTACTTGTAACCGGTGGATTAGGTCCTACGAACGACGATATCACCAAGGCTGTATTACAAGAATACTTTGCATGTGGAACCCGAATTGATGAAAACGTATTATTACATTTAAAGCACATTTTTGCAAACAGAAGCCCTGAATTATTTGAAATCAATAAAATTCAAGCGGAATTACCCGAAATTTCAGAAACTCTTTTTAATTCACAAGGCACGGCTCCAGGAATGTTATTTCAAAAAAATGGCAAATATCTCGCTGCGATGCCCGGAGTGCCCGGAGAAGTTCGAGCCATTACCGAAGAATCCCTTTTACCCCGATTGTCTCAATTATTTCAACTTCCTCCTACGCTTCACCGCACTTTAGTTACTGCCTTAATTCCGGAAAGTTTAATTGCACAAAAATTAAAAAACTTCGAGACTGAAATTCACGGTTGCAGTCTTGCATATTTACCATCACACAATGTCGTAAAATTACGATTAACACGCTTTGATACTGGTGTTTCATCGGAATTGTTTGAACGCTATTGGTCTATGTTGCTTAAGGAGCTGGGCGATTGGGTATTCAATGACGTCGATATAAATATGGCAGAATGGCTTATCCAATTTGCACAAAGTAATGGGGTGCAAATTGCTACTGCTGAAAGTTGTACAGGCGGTTATATTGGCAATCAAATCGTTCAAGTTTCTGGAGCATCGGAGGTGTTTCGAGGCAGTATCATTGCCTATCATAATGACATCAAAATAAATCAATTGGCTGTAGATACTTCCCTTTTAGAAACCCATGGTGCTGTGAGCGCTGAAGTGGCAACTGCAATGGTTAATGGAGTTTGTAAGGCATTAAAAGCTGAAATTGGCATAGCCACTACAGGCATAGCGGGTCCAAATGGTGGTACCGAATTAAAACCGATTGGAACCATATTTATTGCAACTAAGTTCAAAGAAAAAATTAGTGTTGGGGCCTACGTACTTAGGGGGAATCGGAAAGATTTCATGATTCGGGCATTTAATACCGCTGCAAAACAACTAAAAGAAATGCTCTGATATCCTTTAGACAATAGGATTAAGCGTTATCTTTGTAGCACACATCTATGACCGAAAAAATCCTCATTTATGATTTCGGATCTCAATATACCCAATTGATAGCCCGAAGATTGCGTGAAATCAATGTTTATTGTGAGATTCATCCATACAACAGTGAAATCAAACCCGATCAGACCACTAAAGGCGTCATTTTATCGGGAAGTCCTTGTTCCGTAAACGACGAAAATCACCCAGAGATCAACGTATTCGAAGTATTCGAAAGCGTTCCCGTTTTAGGCGTTTGCTATGGGGCACAGTATATGGCAAAAATAGCCGGAGGAGCTGTAAATAAAAGCGAACATCGCGAATACGGCAGGGCTAAAATGGTATTGACAGGAGTTGATAATGCCTTGCTGAATGGAATGAGTTATGAGAGTCAGGTTTGGATGAGTCATGGAGATACCATCGGGCATTTACCTGAAAGTATGGAAATTATTGCCAAAACAGAGAGTATTCCGGTTGCGGGATTCCAGTGGTTGGGACACAAAAATCCGGTTTATGGTATTCAATTCCATCCTGAAGTGTATCACAGCACCGAGGGCTTAGAATTACTTCGCAATTTTGCATTCGATATTTGTAAATGTGAAGGTGACTGGACACCCGGACATTTTATTAATGATACCGTGGCTTCCCTTCAAGATGCCATTGGCAACGATAAAGTAATTTTAGGATTATCAGGTGGTGTGGATAGTTCAGTGGCTGCCGCACTTTTAAACCAAGCCATTGGAAGTAATTTAACCTGTATATTCATCGACAATGGTCTTTTACGTAAAAATGAATTCCAAGAGGTTCAAGAAAACTACAAGAGCATGAACCTTAATCTGTTGGCCATTGATGCTTCTGAAGAATTTTATTCCGAATTAGCTAAAAAAAGCGATCCAGAGGAGAAAAGAAAAACCATTGGTCGGGTTTTTATTGAAGTGTTTCAAAGAGAAGCCAAAAAAATCGAAGGTGCAACATGGTTGGCTCAAGGTACCATTTATCCAGACGTGATCGAAAGTGTGAGCGTAAATGGTCCCTCCGTTACAATAAAAAGTCATCATAATGTTGGGGGATTGCCAGATAAAATGAATTTAAAAGTTATTGAACCGCTTCGTGCTTTATTCAAAGACGAAGTACGTCGTGTTGGTAAAGCGATGGGTTTGAGTGAAACTTTATTGGGCAGACATCCTTTCCCGGGTCCTGGATTAGCTATCCGGATTTTAGGAGATATTACACCCCAAAAGGTTCAGTTATTGCAAGAGGCCGATTATGTGTACACCCAAATATTACGTAAAACCGGTTGGTACGACAAAATTTGGCAAGCAGGGGCCATTTTACTTCCCATTCATAGCGTTGGTGTTATGGGAGACGAAAGAACCTATGAACAAGTGGTGGCTCTCCGCGCTGTGAGCAGTACCGATGGAATGACCGCAGATTGGGTGCATATTCCTTATGAAATACTTGCGGAAATTTCAAATGCGATTATTAACCAAGTTCGAGGTATAAATCGTGTCGTTTATGATATAAGCTCAAAACCCCCAGCAACTATCGAGTGGGAATAATAATACTAACATGAAAATCTTAAACCGCCTAATCGCTTTCTCGCTAATCTGGATTCTCAGTAGCCGTATTTACGCACAAAGCATTCGTACATTAAATGTCGGAGTGTTGCTGCCTTTTTACCACGATACGAGTTCTACAATTGCTCAAAAGCAAGTTTCACAAGCTGCGTTAGACTACTACGCTGGATTGCGTTTGGCTGCTGAAGATTTGAATGCTTGGAATGTCGACGTGCATATTCGGGTTTGGGATATTCAAAAAATGAGTGACGATGAGTTAATAAAATTGCCAAAAACGAAGGATTTTTTGGCTTTGGATGTGTTTTTTGGCCCTATTTCCCAAAAGCCAGTGGATTTAATTTCTTCCAATTTACAAAATACCAATTTTATATGGATTTCTCCTTTAACTTCCTTAAGGTTACCCAAATCGGTTCCTAATTTGAATTTCTTTGCACATGATTCAATTAGAGTGAAAGGATTAATACGAGAAATAAAAAGGAAATATCCTAGCCATGCCATTCATCTTATCACGGATAAAAATGACACGAAGCTTTTGAAATTCTATAGGAAAGAGTTGAAAATTTCTAAAATAGCATTTACAGAGCACCAAATTAATGGTTCCAAATTATCTCCTAAGATTCCCAGTGATAAAGATAGAAT
>CBFHGY010000141.1:0-3720 GCA_965655465.1 Bacteroidia bacterium
GCCAAGAGGATGAAAATTAAAGAGGCGCGCAAGATGCCCGAATATTATTTGGTGCACCCCGATGCGGCGGCCATTCTTCAACGCTTAAATTGGTTTCATTTGAACTGTGACACCCTAAAAATGCCTGAAAAAATTACCGTAGAACAATACACGCAAACCGATGCGTGTAACATAGCGGCAAATAAATATGAAGGGGTATTTCGACAAAATTGCAATTACAAAACGGAGACCCAATCCGTCCAGTTTCCCAAAGGGACCCTTAAATTTCCCATAAATCAGCGTAAAGGAAGAATCCTTTCAGAACTATTAGAACCCGATGCACCCAATAGTCTTATGTCCTTTCACGTGCTCGATGCCAATAAATATCCTGTATTACCCTATTATAGATTAATGAATTAAACATGAGAAAAATTGCATTAATGACCCTGATCCTGTCGCAATATGTTTGCGGATCTAGCCAAACCTCTGCCCAACAAAATCCCCGTAAAGGACTAACGTTCTCCCTAAATGATGGAGCCTATGAGTTCGGTTTAGGTGGTTTGATTCAAGTGAGCGCAAATCGATATTCAGAGCAACTGAGCGATCCTAGCTATCAATTTTTCCCGCAACGGACTTTTTTTAATTTCTATGGTAAATCAAATGAAAAGGGATTAGGTTTTTATACCCAAGTAGATTTTTCTATGCCGAATTTATTATTAGATGCCGTGGTTAATTTTGACGTGAAAAAAGTGCTTCAAATTGAAATCGGACAGCGTCAGAATATCGGAAATAATCGTGAAATGCTGATTCAAGAGGGGAATCTCTTATACACGGATAGAGATGTTCTTAGTACCGGATTCGGTCGAAGCGGGCGTGAATTTGGAGTGTTTCTTGATCCGAGTATTGCCTTGGGTTCTTGGGTAGTGAATCCCCAAATTTCAGTTACTTCCGGAGATGGCATGAATTCATTTGGGGTCGACTCCCGAGATATGGATCAAGGAGGTTTGAAATACAGCGGCCGACTCGATATTTATCCGTTTGGAAATAAATTAAATTATAGGGATATCCAATTATCGGCTGTTTTTAATGAAAATTTAAAACCGTGGGCTGTGTTAGGGGTTTATGGCTCTATAAATCAAGGAGTAAGTGATGCAAAAGGAGAGGGGCATAATACATTCTTTTTATACAATTCGGAAGGTGCTAATTTGCTTCCGAATTACCGTAAATGGGGAGTAGATCTGTTATTCAAATGGAATCGGGTATCGGTGCTTGCGGAATATGGAATCGCCACGGCGAATGGTTTAGAAGGAACGTATATCGATCTGTTTGGAAATCAGAAACTTCAAGAAACACAAATCAGTGAATACCTTTTTTTGGGAAGCGGATATCAATTGCGCATGGCCTATGTTTTGCCGAAACATTTCGAAGTTTTTGGTGCTTTTTCTTCAGTAAAACAGGAATTTTCAAACAATCCGTATTCTTTATTGCAATCGCAGAATGGAATAAAGGCGGGCCTTTCAAAATATGTAAATGAGAATGGCTTGAGGTTTCAGATTTCCTATTCAACGAATACTCTGGATGTAAGCAAAGCCGCTGTGCATCAAGTGCATTTTGGCACACAGATGAAGTTTTAAAGCTTAATAGACACTTAGGTACTTCAATAAAGTCGTTTGAATTCCAAACGGCTTTATCTTTTTTGGGGAATTTAGTTTTGTATTTTTTGCAAAATATTCAATCCAATCGTGGATTGATTTGTTATCCTATGTATTATGACCATCCAAATAGGCGATAAAGCACCGGATTTTACCTTGATAAGTTCCGAAACTAAAGAAGTTACCCTGAGTAGTCTTAGGGGTAAAAATGTAATTCTACATTTCTTTCCCGCGGCATTCACAGGAGTATGTACCACACAATTATGCACCGTTCGCGACGCCATCCATTTATATGAAAACGATGCGGCAACTGTATTGGCGATTTCAGTAGATCTACCCTTTACCCTTGCGAAATTCAAGGAAGACCAAAAATTGAATTTCACCATGCTTTCTGATTTTAATAAAGAAGTAAGTCGCTCCTATGGTGCCATTTATGAAGATTGGATTTTAGGACTAAAAGGCGTTTCCAAACGTGCGGCCTTTGTAATTGGAGCCGATGGTATGGTAAAATACGCGGAAGTATTAGAAAATGCCGGCGAATTGCCCAATTTCGATGCCATTAATGAGGCATTAGTCGGTTAAGTAAAACACAACCTGTTGGTATTATTTAGAAAATACTTCAACCGCAGTTCTCTTAATAGCCGCTTTGAACCTGGAATCTTGAATGACATCAAAAAGTAGGATGTCTAACTCAAGTTCAAAGCCTAATTTATAAAGGGCTTCTTCCATGTCGAAAATGGCGCCAAAAGTGAGTTTCTCACCGTAAAGTGCAATATCAACATCAGAGTTGGGTTTGTGCTTTCCGGTGGTTCTAGAGCCAAAGATCACTGCGCGTTCTAGATTCGGGATCTCAGACAATACCGTTATAATTTGCTTTATTTCTAATTCGGTAAGTCCGGATATTTTCATGTACGCAAAGATAGGGTTTTGATTATGTTATTATAAGAAGCTGAGTTTTAGGTTTAAACGAGGAATTGGGGATTTTCGGGAATAGATATATTATTCATTTTTAATGTTTCTGAATTATTTATTTGAAATTAGGTAAATTTCAACCGAGAATAAAAACTACTATTATTTATTTGGCATTAATATTGTAGTAAAACAAACATGATACGTAAGAACTTGAAACTTTGGTTATGCTTGAGTATTTTTACTTTAATCGGATCAATTTCGGCACAAAACCTATCGTCTGAAGAGCAAAAGTTATACGATTTGATTATGGCATATCGCAAAGAGAAGGGTTTGCCCGTAATACCTATTTCTAAATCTTTAACTAAAGTAGCCCAAACGCATGTGCGTGATTTGGCAGATAATCGTCCGGATGTAGGCAAATGTGGCCCTCATAGTTGGTCTAATAAAGGGGTTTGGAGTGCCTGTTGTTATACACCAGATCACTTAGAAGCCAGTTGCATGTGGTCTAAACCAGAGGAAATTGCAGGATATTGGGGTGCCGGATATGAAATTGCTTTTAAGAGTACGAGAACTGCCAATGCGGAAACTGCTTTGATGGGTTGGAAATTAAGCCCAGGTCACCATGCTTTAATCATCAATCAAGGGAATTGGAGGCAGAAATGGAATGCCATAGGGATTGGGATGTATAAAGGGTATGCCGTAGCCTGGTTTGGTCGCGAGGCAGAGTTATAAATACCAATGGGTTATAAATTAATTGAATGCACTTTATTGCGCCAAATACAATAAAGTGCGTATAAGATACCCATATTGGAAGTATTGAACATTGCAGCGTTTACATTAAAGCTGCGATATTTTCCCGAGAAATACATGAATTGTGTTTTGCCTGAATTTATGTTTGGTTTTTTTAACGCATGACAAATATCATTTTTTTATCGATAAAATAATTGTTGTTTTGATTTCAAAGCAATCAATTATTAAGATGAAAAAACAACTCGCACCCCTTTTAATCTTATTATTAGTGTCATTGGTAAGTATTTCAATTTTTAGTGCTTGTGGTAAGGGAAATTGGGTCTGCACTTTGAAAATTTATTCGAATCTGACAAAGTTGTAATACTTAAAGTGAAGTTGAATGAAGTTCCAAAATAGGCATTAGAAGGCTAGCAATATAGAAATGGGA
>CBFHGY010000142.1:0-3416 GCA_965655465.1 Bacteroidia bacterium
CAATAAAGTTTATTTTACCTAAATTTCTTAAAGGTTCAAAGTTCTCTTTTAAAAAGGAAGCCCTTTCCCGTGGATTTGGGTTCATCGCATTATTCCAATGATTCTTATTTACGTAGTATTTGGCATTTTCAAAACTTGGGATCACTTCCTCGCCCTGCTTACGAACTGCGCCACCACAATGATCAAAATGTAAATGGGTTAAAATAACATCCGTGATATCCGAAGTTTGTAATCCAACGGATTGCAGGGAATCTTCCAATGTCGCCTCACCATTTAAATCATAATGGGCAAAAAACGAATCGCTTTGTTTATTTCCAATTCCAGTATCGATAAGAATATTCCGATTTTGATATTGTACCAAAAGGCACCTCATTGCCCAATTGCACAGATTTTTTTCGTCGGCAGGATTTAATTTATTCCACAACTGTTTTGGTACCACACCAAACATGGCCCCTCCATCTAATTTGAAGTTTCCTGTTGGAATACTTGTTAATTTTATTTTAGAAGTCTCCATAAACATCGGTTAATGCTTCGTGACCATTCTCAGTAATTAAAATCGTATGTTCAAATTGTGCGCTTAAACGAGCATCAATCGTTCTTGCCGTCCAACCATCTTTGCGATCTATTTTACAACGAGCTTTACCTGCGTTAATCATAGGTTCAATGGTAAATATCATACCTGGTTTGAGTATCGGGCCAGTTCCACGTTCTGCAATATGCTGTACGTCGGGCTCTTCATGAAACTTCAGTCCCACTCCATGTCCACAGAATTCAAAAACTACACTATATCCATTTTTATGGGCATGTGCGGCAATTGCTGCTCCTACATTTCCCAAATGCGCTCCAGGAATACATTCTTGCATCCCTAAACGCAAGCATTCTTTAGTGGTTTCAACGAGCTTTTTCGCATAATCCGATACTTCTCCGACATAATACATCTTACACGTATCACCAAAGAACCCATTTAAAATTGTGGTAACATCGATGTTTACGATATCGCCAGATTGTAGAACCGTATCATTAGGCACTCCATGACAGACCACATCATTTGGGGAAATACAAGAAGCATGTTTAAATCCTCTGTATCCTTTAGTAGCGGGTAATGCCCCATTTTCACGAACAAATGCCTCTATCAAAGCATCTAGTTCTTTGGTTTTAACGCCGGGTTTTACAAAGGGTTCAATATATTTCAGTGTTTTAGCTGCCAGTTCTGCACTTTTTCGAATTCCGTCAATTTGTTCTGGGGTTTTAATTACAATAGCCAATGGTTTAGATTTAAAAAGATTAATGAAATATTGAAGTCCCTTATGCATCAATTGAAATTGCCTGAATGATATCTTGCTTCGTAATTATATGCCAATTACCGCCCATATCCATTACTAAACAAGCACTGTTCTGTTCGTTGATTTTTTTGCTGATGTGTTCAATGGTATCTGCAAAACCTACTATGGGATATGGAGGACTCATAACCTGTTGTACAGAGGATTCCAAATTACATCCTTGCGACATAAGTTTTCGGTATAATACATTTTCTTCTACACTACCAATAAAAGAACCCGATGCATCTAAAACAGGTATTTGTGAAATTCCATATTTCTGCATTTTGTCAAACACCTTTTGACAACTGTCGTTTTCAACAACACTTACCAGAGGTCGGTCTTTATGGTTTTGAATCAAATCCAAAGCCGTTTTCGTAGGTTCTTTGGGCAAGAATCCGCGATCTTGCATCCATTCTTCATTGAACATTTTACCTAAATAACGTGTACCATGATCGTGAAAAATTACAACCACAACATCGTTTTCTTTAAATTTATGTTTCATTTGAAGTAATCCAGCCATTGCAGCACCCGCACTGTTTCCAACAAAAATGCCTTCTTCACGAGGTATGCGTCGAGTCATTACCGCTGCATCTTTATCCGTTACTTTCTCAAAATGATCTACAAGGCTAAAATCCACATTCTGAGGCAAGAAATCTTCTCCGATGCCTTCGGTTATATAAGGATAAATTTCATCCTTATCAAATTCCCCAGTTTCCTTATACTTTTTAAATACAGAACCATATGTATCGATTCCCAATATTTGAATGTTTGGATTCTGTTCTTTCAAATATTTTGCAGTACCTGAAATTGTTCCACCGGTACCCACCCCAACCACCAAATGGGTGATTTTGCCTTCAGTTTGAGCCCAAATTTCGGGACCTGTTTGTTCGTAATGAGCTTTAGAATTGCTCAAATTATCGTATTGATTGGGCTTCCATGCATTGGGAACTTCAGCTGCTAATCGACTACTCACACTGTAATAACTCCGTGGGTCTTCAGGTTCAACATCAGTCGGACACACAATAACTTCCGCACCGAATGCTTTCAAAGCGTCCACCTTTTCTTTACTCTGTTTATCGGTAGTCGTAAAAATACATCTATATCCTTTAATAACACCCGCAATAGCCAATCCCATTCCCGTATTTCCACTGGTTCCTTCGATGATTACGCCACCTGGTTTTAGCGCACCAGATGCCTCAGCATCCTCAATCATTTTCAAAGCCATCCGGTCTTTGATGGAATTCCCTGGATTCGTAGTTTCGATTTTGGCTAAAACGGTACAGGGAAGCTCTTGGGTAATCCGATTGATTTTAACCAAAGGGGTATTACCAATAGTTTGGAGGATATTTTCAAAATAGGGCATCTGACTACAAAATTAGTCCCCTAAATTGGGTTTTCCGAATAAGTTCGAAGAATCTATCGAATCTACTGGCCTTCGTTTTGTTCAACGGCCCTTATAATTTGCTCCAAATGGTGTTCTCCATGCCATGCATATAAAGCGATTAATTGTGCTAAGGATACCATTTTTTGATGTTTTAAATGATATGCCGATTTCGCAAGATAAACATCGGGTTGTTTTAAACATTCCAGCATCAATAAACTCCAACGTTGGTGTAATCCCAAAATAATCATATATGAAGCTTCGTGATTAAAGTCCTTATCCAATCCATTTGTCCATTCATCTGGGTTATAAATTGGGATTTGATAATCCGTTGAATGAATAATTTGTTTGGTATGAATATAACCTAACATATGGGATTCTGAAATATGCTGAATCAATTGGCGAATATTCCAAGAATTAGGTCTATATGTTTTTGCGAAATCTTCAATTTGCAACCCGTTTATTACACGTGCCAATTTATTGGGAAGCTCTTTAATAGCCACCACTGATTGCAATAATTCCTCTAAGGAATAATCTTTATCCCAATTGAATCCACTCATTGAATAATACTAAAACCGGTGTATTTCTGCAGCACTTCGGGTACTATAATACCCTCAGGGGTTTGATACGTTTCCAATAATGAAGCTACAATTCTAGGTAAGGCAAGTGCACTCCCATTTAAAGAATGTGGCAATTGAGATTTGCCATTTTCATCT
>CBFHGY010000142.1:3426-3674 GCA_965655465.1 Bacteroidia bacterium
ACGACACTTCAAACGATTGGTTTGATAGGTTTCAAAATTACTCACGGAAGAACATTCTAACCACATCTCTTGAGCTGGACTCCAAACTTCCATGTCGTAGGTTTTAGCACTGGTAAATCCCATGTCTCCACCGCATAATAATAATACGCGGTAGTGTAAACCCAATTGAGCCAAAAGAGATTGCACATATTCAGACATTTCGTTTAAAACCTCATAACTATTTGACGGATGTACCATTTGTACGATTT
>CBFHGY010000143.1:0-3016 GCA_965655465.1 Bacteroidia bacterium
CGTGAGAGATTGTTTTGTGCATTTTTCGTATAGAAATATTAGTAAAGCCATCGATAATATTCGAAAAGCAGGCATTCAATATATAGCCACAACTTCGTTTGTGAACTGTCCTAAAAACTATGATATTCCTACGGGTGAGTGGCGGTTATTAAATTTACAATTGGAGCCATTTAATTTTCCCGAGCCACTTTATTTAATTGATGAGAAGTGCACAGAAGGAAACGGTCGATTTTCAGATAAAACATTGTGTATTTGGGACGTTTCCTCAATTTAGAAGAGTGCGGATTGGTTTTGATTTACATTTCAAAATTGGCTTTTATAGAATCATTAAAAATTGTCGTGAACTTTTTTGCGCCAAATTGATTTAAGTGAGAACCACCAAGCCAATCTGTTTCTGAGTTGATATAATCAGTATTCTGATTCATGTTTAGATACAAGAGGTTTGGATAATGGCTTAATTTAGGAGTCTTTCTTGTATAGTTTCGTTTAGAGTTCACAGCAGGTAATTCAACGATTATTAAATGTGAGTTGTATATGTGGCATACCTTCATAAACTCCAAAAAATGATGATCTTCTAGGAGGGGTTTAAGGTACGATTCACATGAATCGTTTGTGCTATTGTCGATGCTAATTTTTGGGCTTCGGTATTGCCCATAAACAATAGTGCTGTTTCGATGATTTTTACTGATAGGTAACTTAAGTAATTCATAAAATAACCAATTAAATCTGAGCAAAGGTAAATCTTGAAAACTCCATCTTCTTGGGCTTTGAGTATAATCCACAATGGGATGGATTTTATTACCCTGGTCTAAACTTGGTCCGATTCCGTAAATTATGAACTTGGGTAAGTTACCATTTCTCGATTTCAATAATTCTTTTAACTGTAACAGGCTTGTTCTAACGGTAGCTCCGCCTAAAGCGAAATTATAACTAGGCATTAACTCATTACTTATTAGTTCGGAGTCAAAATCATCTAAAGCATAACTATTTCCAAAGATAGCCATGTTGATTTTAGAATTATCATTTTTAATGGATTCGATTCTTTTTACAAATTCAAGGTTATAATTCTGTAGTAGAATTAAGTAAATCCAATTTATCAAAGTGAAAAAAACGATAAATAAGATGAGTTTAGATAAATATAAACGCATATGAAGTGGTTAGAATTGAAAATATATGAAAGCCGAGCTTTCACCGGAGAACAGAAATATTGTAGAGGTAATCAGGAGGTAAGTGGACCATTTTAATAAGCGATTATTGGGTACTTTCGAAAGTCCGTGTTCTTCTTTCTTATTAACCCATTCAACAATAATAAATAAAATGAGTATGGTTAGGAATACAATAAAGTATAATTGTTCCATTGGAAAGCGCCAAATGTTGTTTAACCCTTCTGACAAGGAGAAAATTCGAATATAATAATTGAAAGCATCAGCATAATTTGGGGATCTAAAAATTATCCATGCTAAAGAAACAGTAGTGAATGTTATAATTATTTTTACAAGGTTGTTAATTGTTTGATAAATATTAGTTGATTCAATATCAGAGATATTATTACGGTTTTTTCCAAGTAATAAAATAGGAATAAACAAAACTGCATGAATAAGTCCCCAAAGTATGAAGGTTACATTTGCTCCATGCCAAAAACCACTAATTAGGAATATTAATAAAGTATTTCTAACGGAAACTACTTTGTTAATTCGGCTTCCTCCTAAAGGGATATAGAGATAATCTCGGAACCAAGTTGATAAGGAAATATGCCAGCGCCTCCAAAATTCGCTGATATCCCTTGAAAAATAGGGGAATTTGAAATTGCGCATTAATTCAAAGCCAAATAATCGTGATATTCCAATAGCGATATCGGAATACCCGCTAAAGTCTCCATATATTTGAAAAGCAAATAAAAAGCCGCCTAGCAATAAAATAAAAGCACTATAGTTTTGGTAATTTTCAAAAATTAAGTTGACATATTTAGCGCAATTATCGGCAATTACCATCTTTTTAAAAAAGCCCCAAAGTATTTGCCGACTTCCCAATATAGCCGTTGCATAATTGAATTTTCTGGGCATTGAAAATTGAGGTATGAGGTTAGAAGCTCTTTCTATAGGCCCTGCAACCAACTGTGGAAAGAAGGACACAAAGGCGAGGAAGGACACAACATCCTTTGTAGCCTGTATTTTCCTGTTGTATACATCTATTGTGTAACTCATCGTTTGGAATGTATAGAAACTAATGCCAACGGGTAGGATTATTTCAAATCTTAAATTCATGGGAGATTCATTAAAAAATGAAAATGCATGGTTAAATGAATCAATGAAAAAATTAAAATATTTAAATGTCCCTAATAGCCCTAAATTAAGAATTACACTAGTGATTAATAGTTTTCTCTTGTGAAATTGAGTTTTTTCAATCTGTTTACCTATAAAAAAATCAGAAATAGAACTAATAAAAAGTAGGGATAAAAATCGCCAGTCCCACCAACCGTAAAAAACATAACTTGAGATAAGTAATATGATATTTTGACTCCGAGTTTTATGAGTCGGAATTATCCAATAGATCGTGAATACAATTGTAATAAAGATTGCGAAGTCAATAGAGTTGAATAACATTTCAACAAAGATAAAAATCTTTGATAAATATTTGGTTAATTATGGCCTTGAATTATCCCATGGTATGTTCAAATTATATGTGTGACACAGTATTTGTTTTTTGGTATGAAATTAACATGTAAATTTGGAAAATCATAATCCTTTGAAATAGAATTGTCATTTATAAAAGTATTAAATATGTATTTTAACTCAAAACTAATTACTTTAACAAACAAATTTGGACTTTATCTATCCAGAAAGAGAGGTAATAATATCATTGATAAGATTTATTGTTTTTTAGTAGATTTCATCCGGATAATAGATAATGTAAATTTCAATAGTTTTACAAACGGTGAATATCGTTGGTTTGAGCAATTAGATAAAAAGGAAGTTAGGGTAGTTTTTGATGTTGGAGCAAATATTGGAGAATGGTG
>CBFHGY010000143.1:3026-3532 GCA_965655465.1 Bacteroidia bacterium
TAACTTCGCAACGAGCAAATTCTCTGAGGCAGAAGTTCATTGTTTTGAATTAGTGCCTAGTACATTTAAAATGCTAGATGCGAATTGTAAGGGCAATAAAAAATTAATTCTCAATAATTTTGGGTTGTCTTTAACATCTGGTGAAATAGAAATTTTTCAGGCCGGTGATTCTGTTATTTCAACAGCCCATAAAATTAATTCATTTGGTAATCACAGCGAAATTTATAACATCAAAGAAATGTGTAAAGTTTCCACTGGGAAGCAATATTTATTAGAACAAAAGATAATGGGAATTGATATCCTTAAGATTGATACAGAAGGTCATGACTTACAAGTAATCAAGGGTTTTGGTGATATGATTAAGAATGTGAAAATCATACAGTTTGAATACGGTGTATTTAATATAGCTTCGAAAGATTTATTGTGTGATTTTTTTGAATACTTGGAGGGAATGGATTTTAGAATTTTGAAAATTTTCCCAAATTATTTAATGCCTTTGAAATATC
>CBFHGY010000144.1:0-3475 GCA_965655465.1 Bacteroidia bacterium
AAAATGCTGCCTAATACAGCACAAAATATTAACTTAGCATCACTAACCTTTTGGTCCAACAACTGGGGAGTATTATATAAGGGTTGATGGGCAACCCGATTCCAAGTGATTTAGGTCTGCAGAATACCTGGATGAAAAACAGAAATTGGAGCGTGTTCAGCAGCTTCGATTCCCATTGAAATCCATGTGCGAGTTTCTAATGGATTGATGATGGCATCTACCCATAATCGCGAGGCCGCAAATTCGGGTTTTGTTCCATTTTCATATCGGTTTTTGATACGGTTTAACAACTCAGACTCTGCCTCTTCGGTTATTAATTCGCCTTTTGCCTTCAATCGGGAACTCTCTATCTGCAACAAGGTTTTTGCCGCTTGATCTCCACCCATAACGGCGATTTTAGCAGAGGGCCACGCTACAATTAAACGAGGGTCGTACGCCTTGCCACACATGGCATAATTACCTGCTCCGTAGCTATTTCCAATGATTATAGTAAATTTTGGAACCGTACTATTGCTCATTGCCATTACCATTTTAGCCCCATCTTTGATGATGCCCCCATGTTCACTGCGACTTCCAACCATAAAACCGGTTACATCTTGTAAGAAGACCAACGGTACTTTCTTTTGATTGCAATTCATGATAAATCGCGCGGCTTTATCGGCACTGTCGGAATAAATCACTCCCCCAAATTGCATTTCGCCTTTTGCGTTTTTTACAATTTGTCGATTGTTAGCCACGATTCCTACTGCCCAACCATCAATACGGGCATATCCGCATAAAATTGTGCGTCCGTAATCTTCCTTATACTCTTCAAAAATACTATCATCAACCAACCGTTCTATGAGTTCTCTGGTTTCATAAGGTTTAGAGCGGTCGGCTGGTAAAATTCCAAAAATATCGGTTTCTTTTTTCTTGGGATCTTTAGAATCGGTCCGGCTGAAACCAGCAACTTCATTACGACCCAATTTATCCATTAAAAATTTGATTCGATCTAAACAAGATTCATCATCAGGAAATTTATCGTCTATAACTCCTGAAATCTCGGTTTGTGTTGTAGCACCTCCCAAGGTTTCGTTGTCTATCGATTCTCCAATTGCCGCTTTCACCAAATAAGATCCAGCCAGAAATATGCTTCCATTGCCCTCTACAATAAGCGCTTCATCGCTCATTATCGGCAAATAAGCACCACCAGCAACACAGGATCCCATAACGGCTGCAATTTGGGTGATTCCAGACGCACTCATTTTTGCATTGTTACGAAACATACGACCAAAATGCTCTTTATCAGCAAAAATCTCATCCTGCATGGGTAAAAACACGCCTGCACTATCTACCAAGTAAATAATGGGCAAGTGATTTTCCATAGCAATTTCTTGTGCACGAAGGTTTTTCTTTCCGGTAATCGGAAACCATGCACCCGCTTTAACCGTTGCATCATTGGCAACAATAACACATTGTCTTCCAGATACATATCCTATTCCCGCAACTACACCACCCGCAGGACATCCGCCATATTCACTGTATTGTTCATATCCTGCAAATGCACCAATTTCTATCCATTTGCTGTTTCTATCTCTCAAATAATCAACGCGTTCACGTGCCAAAAGTTTTCCCTTTTCCTTTTGTTTTGCCGCTGATTTTGCCCCTCCACCTTGATGAATAACATCTAATTTGGCTTTTACAGCATCCCACAGTTGTTTATTGACATCCTCGTTTTTATTGAAATCTAGATCTTGTTTTGACATGCTGCTCAAAATTACTGCCCACAAACCAATAATCCCAAGTAAATTTTATCTCTCAATAGGTAATTTTTTCATACCACTCCTACCCCCCCCCACCATATTCTCACTTTTTATGTAAACCTTCTATAAAACCGTATAAGCGAACTCCGTTTCAATTGGTTTCCTATGTATAAGGAAAGAAAGGGTTCCCAAATCAATTTTCCAAAAAGGAAAAATCAGAAACTAACACCCCCTATTAACATAATTTCCTGCTATATATAAAGGCATTCCCCTAACAGGGTTGAATCGTAAATAGTTTTACGTATGCGAACGTCCTACTCCAATATGGGATGGGTTCGTAGGGCTTTAATTCTTCGATAATGCACATCTTCCAATTTTAGGATATTTTCCGTTTCAAATTTTGATTCCAATCGAAGTAAAAGCCAGGGTTTTTTAATCATTACGGCATCTCCCGCTTTTAATAGATCGATATCTCGCGTAAAGTGAAAATCTGTAGTTTTTGCGTTTTCTGCAAAAGATTTAACGTAAAAATACGTGTCGCTTCCAAAGTCGTCTTCAATAATATAGGTATGCGGCACTAACAATTCTTTTTCCTTCAACTCAGAAAATAAAGCCAAATATCCCTTGTTCCCAAAAATTGTACTTCGGTTATGGGCCTTTTTACTGGTTGTAAACCATAATGTCACTAAACTTAAACCCAAGATTCCTAATCCTAAAAATTTAAAAATGCGTAAACCAACCGCACCCCGTTCATGCATTCCCTCAACTTCTAATTTACCGCTGAAACCTCCTCTTTCAATTGCTGTGGGATCCTTCCCCCTACCGACCTCTTCAAACTTAGAATCCGCAACCATAAAAACCTTTGTATTAACCTTAACTTTTGCCCCACCTTGAGTTTTTAAGCCTGTAATCTCCCCAATATGCCGTAACCCGAGAACCGTTAAAACTGCCATCATTGGAAAAAGGGGTGCGTGATACCATGGAAGTTTCGTTTGGCTATGGGATACAATACCTAAATAAAATAGTACCATTAAAGCCGTAAAAACAAACAAATTTTCGCCTATTTCTAATGTTTCAAATCTCCATTTTCGTTTCATGCTCTGGAAAATATAAGTCCATAAAAAAACCGAAACGGCAATCACGGTAATCGAAGTAAAAACGGCATCTTCCTTAAATAATAAATTTATATAATAATACCATGGTCCGGTATGACCTTCTATCACATTAGAATATCTTCCCATCAATTCATAATTCCACATGCGATTAAAAAAACCCGGATATGATATTTCAAAAAGAGCGATAACTGACACATAAATGGAGAATATACCCATGGCCGAAGCATATAAGCGCCTGTCTTGAAATACCCATTTCCCCTTGCCCGAAAACAAAGAAAAACACAACCACGCAGGCACCACAACAACAGCTAAAATATTTTTCGTAAGTAAGGCGGCCAAAAACCAGAAGGAAAATCCCCAAATGGATTTCTTTCGGCCTATATGCAGGTATTCAAAAAAATACAAACCCGCTAATAACAAAAAAAATGCCAAGGGAGCGTCGTGATCGCCTGTTAGCAACATATGTTCGCCCATAAAACTGTTAGAACATACCATGAAAAGACCCATGAGTAGGCCCCATTTCGAATTTATTCCCAATCTGAATAAAATTCGAGTCATTAACAAAATACACCCTATGGCCAACAGTCCTATTGGGAACCTCAATGCCCATACATTTGG
>CBFHGY010000145.1:0-3453 GCA_965655465.1 Bacteroidia bacterium
ATCGGTGGGTGTGTTTCTGATTGGGATTGTCGATGGTTGGAAACCAACGGCTGTTGGATTCGGGTTCGCCTTGCGTCCAAACTTGGGTGGCATAGCCGGGATTGGAGCCGTCGGTATTGATGAAATACACTCCTTTATCGTCGCTTACGGCGGTATGGGCTAAATTGATGGATTGGGCTAGTTTTCGTTCGGGATTGGCTTGGTAGTCGATGCGGATTTTAACCGTTTCATATTGGTTCATGATATAGGGGAAACGAATATGCAAATGCAAAGAATCGGTATACGTCCAAATTAAAGGATCTGGTTTAGGTTGATTCGTTTGCGGACCGTTTTGTTCTGCCAATTCAACCGCGAAAATATCCATGCCTTTGGCGTCTAATATCAATTCTCGTTGCGGATAGTAATAGGGTTTTAGCGATAGGGTAGCGGAACCGTCTAAGGTTTTCTCCTTGAAATTAACCTTCAGCTGTAAATCCGTATGCTCTAATTGCCACACTTTATCAGCCGGTGCTTGATAGGGACGGTCTTTTTGCTCGGAATTTAGAATGGCAGTAACAATTTCGTCTACCTCTTCGGATGTATATAAGGTTTTCTCGATATGGGATTCGTTTTCCCAATTTTCGAGCGACATTTTCTTTGAACTTCCACAAGCACCAATGAAAAGGAGTGCTCCGAAAATGATATAGTTTTGTGCGTTTTTCATTCGTTATTTTTAAATATTTCCCAAGCCATTTCGGCCTGTTTTTGCAGCATTAAGGCTCCGTTAATGCAATATAATCCCTTTTCTTCACAAACCGATATCAAAGGAGTTTTGAGTGGATTGTAAACCAAATCGATGACTTTCAAATCAGAGGGTAAACTATCGAAAGGGATTGGAAATTCTTTTTGGGGGAAACCCGACATGCCCACCGGTGTGGTATTAATCAATACGGTGTGGGGATGATTCCAAACAGATTCTATTTGATTGTACGAAAGTATATCGGCAGACTTAGGTTTTCGCGAAATGCACTTATAGGGGATGTTTACATCGTTTAATACGGCACAAACGGCTTTTGAGGCACCTCCCGTTCCAAAAATGAGGGCGTTTTTGGGCTTTTGGGGAAGGGTTTCCAGGCTGATTTTGAATCCGTAATAATCGGTATTGTAGCCTTTAAGATGCAGGGTCCCATTGGCGTTTCTTTTTACGGTAACGGTATTGACCGCTCCTATCCGTATTGCTTTGGCATCAACTTCATGTAAATAATGTAGAATAGCTTCCTTATGTGGAATGGTCACGTTGAAGCCCGTAATTTGGGTGTCTAATTTCAGAACTTCTATAAAATCGGGAAGCGTTTCGTGTGAAAATTTCCGGTAAGACCAATTAGATAACCCTTCAATTTCAAAGAAGCGGCTAAATATGTCGGGCGACTTAGAGTGTTCTATGGGAAAACCAAGAACGCCTATGACTTTGGCTTGAGCCATTTGTGTTTGATGAATTGAAATACCATCGGTAAGAGCGAAATTCCGATAATGCCGAAAACTACGGTTTCGAAATGGTCTTTCACCCACGGGTTTTGTCCGAGTGCATAACCCAAAGATGTAATCGAGGTTACCCATAATACGGCTCCAGCGATACAATAGGTAATGAATTTCTTGTACGACATTGTGCCCATTCCTGCGGCAAAAGGGGCGAAAGTGCGCACTATCGGAACAAAACGGGCCATAATAAGCGTATATCCGCCGTGTTTTTCATAGAATTCTTCGGTTTGGGTAAGGTATTCGCGTTTGAGTAGTTTCCAATTCAGGTCAAAAACACGAATACCTATTTTAGAACCGATGAGGTAATTGGTATTATCGCCTAAAAGGGCGGCGGCAATTAGTAAAGGTATAAGGATGAATATATTTAAGGTGTTATCAAGTGCGGCAATGGAACCTGCGGCAAATAGGAGCGAATCGCCGGGTAATAAGGGCATTACCACTAATCCTGTTTCGGTAAAAACAATGGCAAATAGAATGAAATAGGTCAGATAGCGGTACTCTTGAACTAGAAATTGCAGTTTCTCATCGAGGTGGAAAAGCCAATCACTGGCAAAATCAATTATGCTTAAATAGGTCATGTTCGGAATAAAATGAGTGCAAAGGTCTGATATTTCCTTGAATTACGTATTTTCGTTTCATGATATCGAGAAAAATAGTGCAGCGGATATTTGCAATTTTCGCAATTGTGGTTTTGGTAGGATCGATAAGTTCATGCGGAACCCAAAAGCACCGGCCGAAAAAATCGGGCGGTTGTAATTGCGGTTTTTGATGACAGGAGCTGTCGTTTCATCGAGCAGAAAGTAAGCTTTGAGCACCTAATCGTCTGTATTAAAGGTGGCATTTGGCTATTTAAATGCCAATGGAAGTGGTGCTGTTGATTTTTTACAACTTCAGATTGCTTAGAAGGTCAGTACATCCTAAAAATTGATACTTCAAAAAGGGTTGCATAACAATATATTAGAAATTCTTAAAGCTGCATGTGCGGGTAACGCTTTTAGCTGAGTTATAAAGGATACCAGAAAAGTTTTGCCTACTTTTGTGTTTATGCTTAATGATTTCTTAAAGTTAACATTTAAATTCATCTTTCTTACCGCCCTATCAGGATTTGTCAAAAATTTAGAAGCCCAAAGTTTTGGTGCTTATTATGTCGCAGGCGGATTGCCTTACGCGGGAAATTGGAGTACCTCTACGGGTTTTATTGGGCGTTCCTTATTTTATTCCAATTCAAGTGGCGATGGCGTATCCAAGGAGGTGCATTTTAAGCTTAATAATGTACAAACTGGAGATTCTATCATAGTTTTATCAGATACCGTGGGTTTCGAGGCACGAAGTTTGGATAAGGTCAATAGTTGGGTAAATGTAGTTTTCAAGTCGGGATTAAGTAGCATTGCTGGGGCTCGAAATGGGTTTCGATTGGTGGCAGGCGATACCTCTATAAATATTGAGATTAAATACGACCGCACTACTACCATGGCTTCTTCTGCTCCTAAAAAAGTGCGGTTTTATTACAAAAATGGCCAGACAGGCGCGGTTAACACAACTCAAACTTTTGATTTGGTTTCAAGAATATATGTGCTTAGCAATGTGTATCGTTGGACCGGAGCTACCAGTAAAGATTTTAATACGAGTACCAACTGGGTTCCTGAGCGCGTTACTCCTTCTACATCAGATTTGCTTATCTTCGATCAATTTGATACGGCCGATGTTGAAATTAGACATAATAGCGCCAAGATTGACCAAGAAATTGGCCAATTGATGATTACCAATCATACTCGTGTGCGTTTTTCAAACTACAGGAATAATGGCGATAATTCGGTTTCGACATTGAGATTAGGTACGGCAAATACAAATCAAGATTTGTTCACCCAACCTACCTTTACCAATCCTTTTTATCCGATTAGAAGAGCGGCGGGAGACCTCGCACTTGGTGATAAT
>CBFHGY010000146.1:0-3440 GCA_965655465.1 Bacteroidia bacterium
TGGTTGTGGTGATTCTATTTATAAAGAGCGCCAGCAACAATAAAATACTTTCCCGCACTGAAATTGAGCGCCGCACGAGTATTCCCGTTATTGGTGAAATTATTCAAACGGAAACCGACTCTCCTTTGATCATGAAAGAAGGGAATAGATCGTTGATTGCCGAGCAATTTAGAGGCCTGAGAACAAATTTGAGTTATTTGGGCAAGGATGCCGCGAAATCGACATTTTTGATTTCTTCTTCCTTTCCGGGGGAAGGCAAATCTTTTGTGGCCGCCAATATTGCTATAGGTTATGCTATGGCAGGCAAGAAAACGGTGATTATTGAGTCGGATTTGCGGAAACCCAATATTGCGAAACATTTTAACCTTTCTCGCAGAACAGGACTGAGTGTTTACCTGAGTGGAAACACGCCCGAATCCGAAATTGTATTCGACGTAGAGAACTATCCAAATTTATACGTAATTCCCGCAGGACCAATTCCACCTAATCCCGTTGAATTGATTTTGAATGGGCGCTATAAACAATTGGTGGAAGATCTTAAAAAACAATACGACCATGTAATTATTGACTGTCCGCCAGTAGGATTGGTAACTGACGCTTTTGAAATTGGCAGTTTTGTGGATTATGCCTTGTTCATTACTCGACATCGTTATACTCCAAGAGAGGCGATCAGCGGCATCTTAGAACGGGCTAATAGAGAGAAGAAGTTCAAGCAAACAGCTATTATATTGAATGGTTTGAAAGGCGGTATCAGTGGCTACGGTTATGGATATAGCTATGGATATGGCTCTTATGGTTATGGCTACGGCTATGGTTATGGCTACGGCTACGGCTACGGACAATCTTATGGTTATGGCTATTATGGTTCAGAGAAAAAGCGTAAAAACCGTGTTGGTGGAATGCTTTGGAATGTATTTTTAGCACCATTTGGGGCCTTCTTTGGAATTAAAAAATAGCGAATAGGATGATTCCGTTGCTAACGGCAATGATTCCGGCTCATAATGCTTCAGCGACTCTTGCAGAAGCCATCGAATCTGTTTTAGCACAGGATTTCAAGGATTTTGAATTGTGGATTCTTGAAAATGGCTCATCCGATGATACCTTAAAGATTGCTAAAAGCTTTGAAAATCAAGGGGTACGCGTATTTGATTTGGGTCCAATAGGATTTCAAAAGTCTCTGGAATGGGGAATCAATAAAGCGGAATCGCTTTTTATTGCCCGTATGGATGCAGACGATATCTGTTTACCTAATCGATTTGCTGAGCAAATTTCTTGGTTACAAGCACATCCCGAACATGTTCTTTGTGGTTCAGATGTGATGTTCCTAACGCCATTTGGTAGCATTGTCGAAGTACGCTATAAAACTCGTGTTTCAGGAGAAGTAGGCTTCATGCACATGAGCAATATTTTAGGAGAGCCACAGCGCTTTTTCGGAGATCCTACGGTTGTTTTTCGAAGGGAAGCCGCATTGAACGCCGGTTTATACGATGATCGGTATCCGGTAGGTGATGTTTCCTTGTGGATTCGAATGTTACAACACCACAAAGGGTATCAATTTTCAAAACCTTTATTGCTGTATCGTTTGGTTCCCAAATCTATGTCTAATACCTTGGTTTTTAATCAGCAAACACTCGCTTGTCGTTTGTCGTATTATGGAGAACGTTATCCGAATGCAGAAAAAATTTTGGCCTTAAAATCCGATAAAGATGCGGATGCAAATCGGGCACAAACGGACTTTTGGTTGCGGGTGGCCTTGCTTGAATTGTTGGTGGGTAATAGGGGTAATTACCAAAAAGCATTGAAAAAAGCAGGTCTTAAAATGGGTTTGACTTCTGTTTTGAAACAAGTACTTTTACCCGTGTACCGGTGCTATCATTATTGGGTTCAAGGTGTGACCTATATCCCAAGAAAGGATTTAATGGACCCAAAAAATGGCGAAGTGACAAAATAGTCATTACAAACCCTCACAAAGGATAACATTAGCGTATAAAAAACGATACACCGTACTTTGTATATCGAAAGCTACAAGTAAATTTGTTACTCAATCCTGTATCAGTCGCACCTTGTAACTGTAGGGGCGGAGCTGTGTCTACTTTTTAAACAAGGTTTATTGTTTTAGGAAGTACAATAGGGTCCAAGATTATACAAATTCAAATTAGGTTTTAGCATGAAAAAGCACGCTACATTATTGATTACAGGTGGCACAGGTTCTTTTGGAAAAGCGGTGATGCATCGTTTTTTGGAGGATGATTATTTCTCAGAAATTCGGGTTTTCAGTCGCGACGAGAAGAAGCAAGATGACATGCGCAAAGCATTGAATCACGATAAAATTCGGTTTTATATTGGAGATGTGCGCGATGCCGCTTCGGTAAATGATGCCATGGTGGGCGTGGATTATGTATTTCATGCTGCCGCATTAAAGCAGGTGCCGTCTTGTGAGTTTTTTCCCTTAGAAGCGGTAAAAACAAATGTTTTAGGCACTGAAAACGTGTTGAATGCGGCAGTAAAGCAAGGAGTTCAGCGCGTGGTAGTTTTGAGTACCGATAAAGCGGTGTATCCGATCAATGCCATGGGGATGAGCAAGGCGATGATGGAAAAAGTGACTATTGCGAAAGCAAGGAGCATCGGCGATAAGGGTCCGGTTTTTTGCATCACCCGGTATGGAAATGTTATGGGATCGCGAGGATCGGTGATACCCTTGTTTTTGGAGCAGATTGCACAGGGCAAGCCTTTAACGGTGACAAATCCAGAAATGACGCGATTTATGATGTCCTTAGACGACGCCGTAAATTTGGTATGGTATGCTTTTGAGCACGGTCGGCAGGGCGATTTGTTCGTGCAGAAATCGCCGGCGGCGGGCATACAAACATTGGCGGAAGCGGTATTGCAATATGCCGGTTCTGATTTAGGCGTGAAATATATTGGCACACGGCATGGAGAGAAATTATACGAATCCTTGGTACATCGAGAGGATATGTTGAAGGCGGAATCTTTAGATCGGTATTTCCGGATACCGATGGACGAGCGGGGTTTAAATTATGAAAAGTATTTTTCTCAGGGGGAAGCTCGTTGGGAAGATGTGGAAGATTATCATTCGCACAATACCGAACGCCTGGATGTAGCGGGTACTCTGGCCTTGTTGCAATCGATTAATTTATACAGCGAATGAAAGTGTTGACACTTGTGGGCACACGTCCAGAATTGATAAAGTTGAGTGCTGTAATTGGTGCTTTAGATGGGGCGATGGAGCACATTTTGGTGCATACCGGACAGAATTACGACTACGAATTGAACGGCGTTTTCTTTGAGCAGTTGGGCATTCGCAAACCTGATTTTTTCTTGGAAGTAGCGGGTAAAAATGCGGCTGAAACCATTGCTCAGGTTATATTAAAAACCGATGCCATTTTAGAGGAGGTAAAGCCCGATGCGTTTTTGATTTA
>CBFHGY010000147.1:0-3386 GCA_965655465.1 Bacteroidia bacterium
TTCCCCAAAGATCAAATCATCGGAACTTAGTTGCTTTATAAAGTCGAACTCCACTGTAACTAAAGTTTGTAAAGGTATGGTGACCTGTTTGCCATTCTTTGTGAAACGTGGGGGTAAAATCAATAAACTTGAACTAAAGTCAAAATACTTGGCCTTTAGGCCTCTGATCTCCTGATGTGGCCTTAAAAAAGTCGTGTACATCAACAAAGCAACCCGATATAAAATGCGATCATGTATCTTTAGGTATTCCATCAGTAACTTTAGTTCAACTTTACTAAACGCTTGGTTGATGCTGGCTTCTGCTTTCTTGTTCTTTAGTCCTGAAACAGGATTGTTTTCGGTGTGACCCAATTGAACCAGTAGGTTAAAAAGGCATCTATAATACCTTTTGGCTGTATTGTAGGATGTATTACTGGAGGCATAACGATTCATAAGATGGGTTAGAATATCAGAATCCGCAATATCATCTATACCCACCACTGCAAACTGTTTGATTAACTCTACCCAATACCACTTGAGTGTGTACCTATGCTTTTTGCCATAATCTGCTTTATCAATGTAGTCGCACAATACATCGTTATAAAACCTCAATGGTTTATTGGCTTTCTCAATCTTCTTTGCTTTAGCCTTAGGTGATGATTCTTCTGGATTCCAGCCATTTCCTAATTCGGTAATAACTTTATTCAATAGAGTCCGAAAATAAAGACTTAGTTCCCTTTCATCTAATCCTCTAGTGGTCCCCATCCCGAAATTCACCCCAGAAAAGACTCGATATCGTTTCTTCGAAATAACGTGTTTAAACGTAACGTAAGGACGGGTAGAATTGAGCCCAATGATGGTTGGTTGTGTGTAAAATAATATGTTTTCCAAGCGCAGTTTAAGCGCAGAAATTTTTACCTTTCGCTCAATCCCCTATTGGCACCCATAAATACTGGGCTCGCATGCGTAGCTCAATTGGATAGAGCATCTGACTACGGATCAGAAGGTTTGGGGTTCGAATCCCTACGCGTGCACGATTAAGCAAAAAAGTCCTCAACGTTTTGTTGAGGACTTTTTTATGTCCATTGTCGAGTCTGCCCGCCAGGGCAAAGGAATGCGGGACCATAAAAAAAGCCAGCGCGCAGCGATGGACTATTGCTCTTACGGAATCAAAAAATAGGGTTCAGACAAGTGAAACGGCGCTAATCCCAAATCCGGGAAACCCCGTACGAATCAAAAATAATGTCTTTACTTAGCAAGGTCATTTTCTGATTCAACGCCTGACAGGCAATCAGCCGATCAAAAGGATCTCCATGATGAAAAGGCAATGTACTCAAGGCAACAAAATCTGCGTTTCGCAGACCCAAAATGCTCCAATTTGCCTTGTTAAAGTAAAAGAACATATCCTCCCAAGAACAGGGAAGCTCCAATTTTCCCAAACTTATTTTAATCGACATTTCAAATAAAGTGGCTTGACTGACAAACCCTTTGTATGTGGATATCTCCATGATATTCGCGACTTTAGGTGAAAGTTTCGCGTCGTCATTCAGATACCAAAGTACCGCATGGGTATCGAATATGTAATTCATGGCATATAGGCCTTAAAGGTGTCCAGTGGGGCATCAAAATCTTCCGTCATTTTCAATTTCCCTTTGAAAATCCCCCTGACACTATTTTGTGTATTGCGCAGATTTTTTGAGTTTAGATATTCGGCAAACTGCAATAATTCTGTTTGATTTTCCGGATGTAACTGAACAAACACTTCCAATAGCGCGACTTGCAGTGGACTGTTTGAAGTGCTTGAATAAGGAGTTTTGGGTTCAGATACACGCATTTCATTGCGTTCTTGATTATAGGCATTGAGCATGGATTCGATATTCTCGCTGAGGCTTTTACCCTCCTTTTGCGCCCAATACTTAGCCTTCTCATGGATATCCTTGTCCAGCGTAATGTTTACTCTTATTTTGTGCATTTTACAAATATATAAAATGTGTATAAAAACAAAACATACACATTAATTTGATTCGTCTACAAACGGGTTATTCCAATACCCAATACTATTAGGGCCGTTCCGTTCCATTCCGATTTCCTTTTTTGATTCAAGAATTGTAATATTCAGTTGAACCATTTAAACTCTACAATCAAGCCCATCCGTAAATCATAGGCATCTATAAAATTCGTTCGGATATTCAATTGGTCATCAACAGGACCAAACATTAGAGTTAAACCGAACCTATCTTTCAAAATTCCCCAAGAATTAATCATTCGTTTTTTGCCGCCAAATAATTCTGAACAACCATTACTTTTGAAGCGCTATGGATAAACAAGTTTTCATCAATCTTCCCGTAATTGATTTGCAAAAATCGGCAGCGTTTTATTCCGCTCTTGGATTTACTATGAACCCCCAATTTTCAGATAATCAAGCAAAATGCATGGTATGGAGTGATCATATTTATGTTATGATCCTCACCTATGATAAATTTAAGGAATTCACCCAAAAACCCATTTACAACCCCCATTCCAATATTTCATCCCTATATTCATTATCCTTGGATTCTGTAGATAATGTACACGATCTGATGGAAAAAGGATTACAAGCAGGCGGCAAGGAACCCAATGAAACTCGCGATTTAGGATTTATGGTACAAAGAACCCTTGAAGACCCCGACGGACATACCTGGGAATTATTCCATATGGATTTTTCAAAGATCCCCAGTTAAAATCCTCCATTTCATTCTAGGCAACTTCCCAAATAATAGCCTCCCTAGAGATATTGCAACTCCACATTTGAATTAGGGAATTCCCCATGGGCTCCCATTTCTATATTGCTAGCCTTCTAATGCCTATTTTGGAACTTCATTCAACTTATCTTTGAATATTACGACTTTGTCAGATTCGAATAAATTTTCAAAGTGCAGACCCAATCTCCCTTACCACAAGCTTTGCAAGCCTTGAATTATCAAAAGCCAAATCTAAAAGTTATTTCCACGAATAATATACCCGAATGGAAATGTCTTTAGTAGTATTGGTAAAATCGTGACTGGTTTTATTCAAATCTGTGATCTGCGAAAGTGTAATATAAATGGAACCTATATAATCATCCATTGCTCCTTGATCATTCTGTACATCTTCATCATAAAGGGTTATCGGCAGCGGCATAGAAATGTCGGACTTCCCGAATACAATTGGATTAGACAAATTTGAAACATGAGGTCTAGATGGATAACTTGCATTTTTTACTACTGAGGATTGTGTAAGCGGCATGTGAGAAGGATCTTGAATATCTAAATACAAATCTGGATCAGATGTTTCATCCCAATTGCGACTTTGAGTGGAATTGGTTTCAGGATATTCTAAAATTTCAAAATGCGTAATAACTAAAGAATCGGGCTGCGGTATAACGCTTA
>CBFHGY010000148.1:0-3281 GCA_965655465.1 Bacteroidia bacterium
CAATGGCGCGCAACATTTTAACCCCAGTCTTTTCTAGAGATTTATAAATTTTCTCTCCGTATAAATTGAAATCGGGTAATTCTGCCACCACCCGATTGGGTCTAAAATTGGGTGCTTGGGAGTCCTGATTATCTATGTATTGACCAAAATGCCAGAATTCTTTTAAATCTCCAGCGTTGCGATCTTTCGCATGTTCTTTGCCAAAGCCAGTATATCCGCGCTGACCTCCCCCTTCAGAATCGTCATATTGGTTTTTTGTTTCTTGTGGAAGTCTAAAGAACGCTTCAACCGAGGCATACAAGGCCTTTAAATCGGCTTGAGGAATTCCGTGATTTCGAATGGCTACAAACCCAATATCCTCATAGGCATCACCCAGTTGCTGTACAAATTTCAACTTCTGCTCCTGAGTTCCATCGGTAAATTCAGATAAATCAAGCTTAGGAATAACTTTCATAGAGCGAAATTAATCAATTTCAGCTTCATAATTTCGTAAAAAAAGAATAGAATTCTAAAAAAAAAGAAAGCGCCGAATAGCGCTTAATAGATCGGATTTTCTTGATGTTGACTTTCTTCGAGGATAATGGAAAGCGTAATATTAGAAGGTCCTTGGGATCGATTGATTACAGAATTATCAATACTTTTTAAAAGATCAATATATTCTCTCCATTCTGAATTGGACTCAATACCGGCGGAAATGTAATTTCGCATTTCGGCATCAACTTCATTATAATGGTATAATAATAGGTCGTTTTCGGTAATGTTTCTATCCATAAATCTCGCCGTTTGTAAAAGTATAACGACGAGATTTTGATATTATTTTACCCGGATGGAATTTTTTTCAGACATTTTCCGGAGATTGGTAATAGCATAGTGCATTCGGCCAATGCAAGTATTGATATTGGTTTCTGTAATTACCGCAATTTCTTTAAAACTTAATTGCGCATAACTTCTCAAAATAAGCACTTCTCTTTGCTCCTCAGGAAGCATTCGTATCCAAGTATGCAATTCGGTATGTTCTTCTTGTTCAATATGAATATCTTCCTGAGATTTATCTGCGATAAATAAAGTTTCAAATAAATCGCTACCATCTGAGGTTACTACTGAGGGCATGCGCTTTTTACGACGTAGACTGTCAATAGCGAGATTTCGCGCGATACGAAGTGCCCAAGGTAAAAACTTGTCTTCGTGGTTGTATTTGCCGCGTTTGATATTCTGAATGATTTTAATAAAAGTCTCTTGGAAGATATCTTCCGCTAAATACGTATCGTTAACAATGTTTAATACACTGCCATGAATGCGATCCTTGTGGCGATTGACTAAAATTTCAAAAGCCGAAGTATTGCCTTGTACGTAACGTTTTATTAAAACGCCATCAGTGATGATTGGGTTTGCCATAATAATACCTCCTTTGGTTAAAGTAAACGTAAGTGTTGTTTTAGGTAGTATTTGGACTTATAGGCGTTTCTTTTGATTATATAAAACGCAATAACGTAAAGATTTTTGATAAATGCAAATATTTTTTTAATTATTTTGAAATACCATTTAGGAAATCTGAACTTTTCATTCTCGACTTTCCAGGTATTTGAAGAAGTAAAATCTCAAGCACACCTCCATTTAAACCGAGATATATTTTCTTATCTACGATACTCACGCCCTCAATTTTTGTGGTCATATCAGGGACAAGCTTGCATTCGAAAATTTTCATATCACCCCAAGGTGAAGGAATCCATGCACCAGGGTACGGTGATAAACCACGGATTTTATTAAAGGCTTCAACAGGAGTTGAATGGGCGTTTAATTGACAAAACTCCCGATTGATTTTAGGAGCAATCTTTTGAGAGATCCCTTTGTTGTTTTGTGGGATACAAGGGGTTTCAAGCCCAAATTTTTCGATTTTTCGCAAAGAATTTACCATCAATTTGGCACCTTCCTGCATGAGTATATCGTGCAATTCGCCAGCATCCATCACCGAAGAAATGGAAACTCGCACCTGATCGATGATATCTCCTGTATCTATTTCATGCTTTAGGAAAAAGGTGCTTAATCCTGTTTCGGTTTCACCATTTATTATGGCATGTTGGATGGGAGCTGCACCTCTATAATCTGGTAATAATGAGGCATGCAAATTAACGGTGCCCAAAGTTGGGAAATTCCATACTTTTTCGGGCAACATCCGAAAGGCAATAACGACCCCAATATCTGGTTTCATCGATACTAATTGTGAGGCAAATTCTTGAGATTTTAAATTTACGGGTTGAAATACAGGCAATCCAAGAGATTCCGCTGTTATTTTTACGGCACTTGATTGTAATTTTTGTCCTCTTCCCGCAGGTTTGTCAGGAGCAGTAACCACGCCTACAATATTAAAACCAGACTCATGTATTTTAAGGAGAGCATGGGCTGCAAATTCTGGAGTGCCGTAAAAAACAATATTCACTAGGCAAAGGTAAGTTCCTTTTTTTGCAATAATCGCAAATCGGGGTCTGGATAATTGCTCGAGCCAACTAAAAAGCCGAATTTTACGTCTAAATTGAATCGTATGCATATTAGTACTTCTCCAGGTTATATGAAAACTATTGCACTTGTCTGTGTTATGGTATTCAATTTGGGAGTTGTAACGGCAACTTCCAAGGTTGAAGATGTTGTGTATGATAATAATAGGTTAACATTATCAAATAAGGAATACAAACCTGCTAGAGATGAAGCGATTACAGGAAGTAAATCAATTACGGAATGTACACGTGTTGATTTTCTCAACAAAATGGAGCCTAAAGAGGAGGTGAATTTAAAGCCTGGTCGAAATCCTGAAGTTCCTTTATTTGTTCCTAATAAAGGACAATTTCCTCCAAATGTTTTTGCGAAAGCACAATTCAACAGCCACGTGATTTGGTTTGCTGAAGAAGGTATTTGGTTTCAGTTCTTCAATGAAGCTGATATCGATTCATTGCACGATAAAACCATAGAGAATACTCGAATTCGAACGGAGGTTGTGCGAATGACCCTCAAAAATGGCCAATTAAAACTACCTTATTTCTCTGGTACGGTTTCTCCCGAAACCTACAATTATTTCCTAGGGAATAATCCTCAAAATTGGGTTAGCGATATTCGTAAAACGAGTAAATTGACTTTTAAGGAGGTTTATCGCGGCATTGATCTGGAATTTGTTGCAGAAGGAACGGCCTTCAAATACAATTGGATTCTTAACAAAGGTGCAGATATTAAATCAATTCAAGTACAATATGAAGGGGCAAAAATCGAGCAAATTAATCCCACAAAGTTGC
>CBFHGY010000149.1:0-3276 GCA_965655465.1 Bacteroidia bacterium
TATTTTGCTTTGAATTACCCCACTATCAATACCAAAATCACCCAACTTATTGCCAAAGGCGTTCAAGAGGGAAAATACTTGAGTATTTCCTATAAGAACCAAAATGAGGAACTCACTGATTTTTGGATCTCCGTTCAGGATATCAATCAATACGATGGACTAAAGGTTCATATGTTCAATGTAAGCAAAACAGAACCCATTTTAAACGCTACCATAAAAATATCCCGGATTACGAGAGCCGAAATATTGAAATTCTCTAGGTATAATGTTCCCTATTCTTTAGTACATAAAATACAGAATGATGAGTCGCTCGATATTTATTCTTTCGAAAAATTTGACACGACCATCCTTAGCTATTACCTTGAGTGTTATCGCGCCGGCGCAGATCCATTTCTACATAAACAATACTTAATTCCTGAAATAGACCTCCACCAATTTCATGACAACAATCTGTATCAGTTATCCGATTATCAACAACATAAAATAATCAAGGAAATTTATGCCGATAAATACCAAAAAAACATCGGGTATGATTTAGCCATTTGCGAATTCTCAATTGACATATTAGGAAAAGGAAAATACATAGTAGCTTATAAAAAATTAAGTTTTGACCCGGTAGAAAAAACACTTAAAATAAGCCAAGAAACCCAATTCAATCCGTCCTTCTATCTTGAAAATATCAAGTACTCCCTGTCTTATTTTAGCGATATCAGTCCAGATGATTTTGAAAAAATGTATCAGGCCGATGCATTGGCTGCCATTGAATTGCTAAAAACCAATTTTTCTAAAGGAGAAATACCCAATACCCGACCCGAAATTGTTGTACTTGGATACTCTCAAATCGACATTTCCGATATCTACGAACAAATCAATACTGAATTCAACAATAAAACCCTCGACCTTCCCCTAAAAGCACTTTTTCAACAATTATCATCATTAGATACCAAAAATAGAACCAAACCCAATCTTGTTCTGTATGATAAGAATATTAATATTGATCAGCTCCGCACCATTTACAATGCCCTTAAATACCCCATAACTTATGTACAAGGTCCTCCCGGAACTGGCAAAACACAAACCATATTAAATATCGTGGTTAACTGCTTCACCAGCAATAAAACGCTATTAATCAGTTCCAACAATAACGTACCTATTGACGGTATTTACGAAAAATTATCATTAGGCAACTACTCAGATAAAGAAATAATGTTTCCCATTCTCCGACTGGGGAATTATCAATACACCCTGGAAGCCATCCAAAAAATAAAGAATTGGTTCGAATTTGATGCCAAAGAATCCACCCGAGAGGATTTACTCTATGAAATACGAAAACGCGCCCGAGAGAACAATGCCAAACTAGACCAGCATCTAGAAAACTTGGATATATTGTCCGAGTTAGATCAAAATTTAGAGTTTGTAAACGCCTTATTGAGAAAGGGTGAAAACCCATTACTTCTGGAAGAAAGAAATAAAATTGAAAGAAAAAAATCTATTATTCCCGATCTAAATGAAGAGGAATTGATTAATATTTTTGAGGTTATCAAAGGAAACAAAAGTTTGGAACATTACTTTTTCTTTGAATCCCTAAAATATGTTAAAAGACTTAAGCAAAAAGTTTATTCAGAACTAATAGAAATTGTTTATATTAATTCAGAAAAAGATAGAGTCAAAAAGTTCAACCGATGGCTGCGAGAAGATGAAAATCTCAAATTATTACTTCGAGTATTCCCTATCCTATTAAATACAAATTTATCCAGTAAAAAATTAGGGACTTGTTTTAAATTTGACTTATTGGTAATTGACGAAGCCGGTCAATGTGATATTGCCACAAGTTTAATCCCGATATCAAAATGTAAAAATATGGTGCTTATCGGCGACACCAATCAACTTAAGCCCATAATAAACATTGATGAAAGAATTAACGGAAGGTTGATGCGTACTTTTAAAATTAAATCAGTGTATAGCTATCCTGATAACTCTTTATTATCCTTATACAAGAACATTGATCATATCTCGCGCAACATACTCCTTAGTTATCACTATCGATGCGGCCGAAAGATTATTAATTTCTCGAACCAACGATTCTACGAACAAAAATTGAGACTTGATCGAATACAAAATCTCGGTGAAATAAAACTAATAGACGTTCAAAACAAGCACTCCGTTCTTAAAAATTCGCAAATTGAAGAGGCTTTAGAAATCATTCATTTTATTAAAGAAAACAACTTGAAAGATACCTTTATTCTTACCCCATTTAGAGATCAAAAAAACACCCTTCAAGAGTTATTAGATAAATCGATTCATGCAGACGAAATTGATTCAAGCGTGAAATGTGGCACTATTCACCAAGTTCAAGGACAAGAAAATTCCACTATTATACTTTCTACTTCAATTTCACATCGGACACATACGAAAACGTATGACTGGATTAAAAACAACAGTCAATTAATCAACGTAGGTATAACCCGGGCAAAAGAAAAACTGATCGTTGCTGCAGATACTCAAGCTATAGATGCTCTTTCTAGAAAAGACGACGATCTATTTGCTTTGATTGAATATATCAAAAATAACGGCCAAGTTCAGGTTCCGAAAAGCCAAACTAATAAGTTCAGCATTGGCTTTTCAAACGATTCAAAATTTGAAGATGAATTTTATAAGACAATGCAACATTTTTGCTCTATTCATGGTTCTAGGTTTGATAGAAATGTAAAAGTCGCGGCTTTATTTCCCCAATTAATAAATAATCCAGCCTTTAAAAACAAAGAATTCGATGGGGTACTTTACCAATCACAAGCACCAAGAATTGTTTTTGAAATTGACGGTAGTGAACACTACAGCCGAAAAAAAACCATCGCAGCTGATAAATTGAAAGCAGAAATTGCCATTAAAAACAATTTGAGCGTAATAAAAATCCCTAATCAATACGTCAAACATTATGAATATATAACAAACCTCATTGGTAGATTAAATGGCCAAACCTATCAAACTTCTTTATTTTATTATTAAGCCCCCATTAAAATCTTTACATCCCTTTTACATTCTCCCTCAACAATACCCGCGGTACTTCGGTAGATTTGGAGCATCATGAAATACACCGCAATTTCTAGCCTGTTAATAATAACCTCGGCTACCGCAATTTTTTCTTGTAAAAAATCAGAACCGCCCCAGTTACCCCCTCAAGCAAAAGATACTACGGTGGTATTAGAACTCGGTCCTCCGGTTGAAACCCGGGCTTCCGTTACCAACTATGCGGCGGCTTTTGCCGGACAAACCCGC
>CBFHGY010000150.1:0-3256 GCA_965655465.1 Bacteroidia bacterium
ATAGCACCCATACTTCGATACAACGCTGCGCGCCACTCAGTACAAGTCTCGGTACAATTTGTCTCCTTCGTCGCCAAATCACTTTTATGCCGAGTGCCGAGTAGCGGTGTGCCGAGGTGCGATATCCTTGCAGACCATTCAATATAGTAAAGGGTGATTCACAATGGTGCGATGTCCTTGCAACTTTTGATAGGGAGTGATTCCCACTAAACTCTCACCCCTCAACTCTAAACTCTATCTTTGCTATATGAAAGTCTTACTAACAGGTCATACCGGGTTTTTGGGTTCGTATTTGAAGCGGCTGCTGTTGGATCGAGGTGTGGAGGTTATAGGATTGGGTCGGGGCGTGGATTCGGACTGGCACTTTGATTTGGGGAGCGGCGTTAACGACTTCCCCCGAGGAAATGAAGCGATAGATTTGGTGGTGCATGCTGCCGGTTGGGCGCATCGGGTTCCGAAGACTGAGGCGGAGAAGCAGGCGTTTTTTGAGTATAATGTGGAGGGCACGAAGCGGTTGTTGGCGGCGTTGAAGGCGTCGGGGAATGTGCCGAGGCAATTTTTGTTTATATCGACGGTGGCGGTTTATGGCGATCCGATGGATCGGGAGAAGGCGGTGCCGCCGTATCCGAGTCGGGCGGAAGCCGAGCAATTGTCGCTCACGCCGTATGCGTGGAGCAAGTGGGAGGCGGAGGCGGAGGTGCGGAGTTGGTGCGCGGCGGAGGGGGTGAATGCGGGGATTTGGCGTTTGCCGTTGATTGTGGGTGAAGGAGCTCCGGGCAATTTGGGCGCGATGGAGAAGGCCATTCGGAAGGGATATTATTTTCGTATTGGAAATAGTTACACGCGGATGCGGTTTTATGTGAATTTAGAAGAATTGGGCTCGCGGGTATTGGATATATTGGATGGAAAGGGGTCGTATTCGGGTACGTATAATGTGATTTCCGGGGAGAAGTCGTATGGGGATTTCGAAGATGAGATTGCGTCGAAATACGGCAAAAAGGTGCGGAGTATTCCGTTGTGGATGGTGCGTTTGGCGGCGAAGGTGGGCGATGTGGTGCGGGGTTTCCCGTTGGACAGTTACCGATTGAAGAAGTTGTTGGGGGAGTAAATTTTTGTTCATTTTAAAATTGAAGTTGTAAATTTGGGGTAATATATTATGAGTGAAAATATCCATCCTAACGTATGACTGTCTTTTATTTATGATTGTGAGTGTACTTTTTAAAATTATTGAATAAATTATTGTTAATATTTCGAGGAAATTATATTATGAATAGTATTAAAGATATTAAAAGTAAATTTTATTGTTTATTTGACAAGCTAAATGTTTTTTTCTTAAAATCGAAAATGGACAAATTAATAATGGTCATTTTAGCATTTACGATGTTATGTTGGACAAAAATAACAAATGATTCATGGGCATATATTCATGGGGCAAATTCACTATTAGATGGTCTTTATTATTTTGAGAACACAACAATAAATATGAGGCCAATTTTTCCGCCAATGTATCCACTTTATCTTGCTGTTTTTATCAAATTTTTAGGGAATAATTTAATGACGATTCAAATTTCAAATCTTGTCTTATTTTTGACTTCATGCCTTTTATATTTTAAGATAGACAAAAAACCAATATCGAGAGTAAGTTTTCTTTTATTCTTTTCCCTCTTATTTGGGAATATTCTTTCGGAAACCTTGTTTTTCGTTTTGATTTTAATCATCTATTACATACATCAAGCAATAGAATCAAAATTTATTAAATATCCTTTGTTGGTATTATTTTATACGATGTTGATTTTTACAAGGAGTGTTGGGATTATTGTGGTGCCATTTTTATTATTGATATTCAGCAATGCAAAATTGTCGACTTTTGGATTCGTAGAATTTAAAAATTTCGCACGAAAAAACATTGAAAATAGTTTAATATTTATAACTGTTATATTTTTTTATAAAAGTGTAGATTTTTTATTTTTTGGGACATACAGAGACACGCATGTGTTTCGAATCGGAATCGGAATGTATTCCGGATTCGAATACTTTTTTCAATCTTTGAATTTTTTAGGAAGTTGCTTGAATCCTTTTAGATTTTTTTTCCAAGTCCATTACATCAATATTTTAATTATCATTTTAGTTCTGATATTTGTATCTCTCAAAAATATCAGAATAACTTTTTTATTGATGTGTATGTTAATTTTATATATATTTGTTTTCATCAGTATTTACAATGCTGATAAATTGGATTATAGATTTTTATTTTGGTTGTTTTTAATGATATTTTTGGTTAGGACATTCCCGTACAGGAACATCATTCTTTCGTTATTGATGATTTCATCATTAGGATTTTTTGTTCAATATAACAAACAATCTCTATTGGGTTGTTTTCATTACAAAGCCGACAAACGCGATATAAGTGCAAATTTGCATACAAAATTCTTTGATACGAAAAAGAGCACTTCGTTACTTAATCAGTCAATTTATGGCCCATTTGTAGTATTTGATACGGTTAGCGGAAGGAGATTAATAGGCGCTGTGCGTCTTCATGAAGTATATTATAATGTACCTGGTTTAGAGGATTGATAATGAATTTGTTGAGACAGTTAATCTTAGGATTGTTTTGGTTTATATTATTCATTACTTTGATTTTATCTACATAACTTTTGCCCCATGCGCTCCCTCTTATCCCGTATCGATATCAACCGCCTCGGTTCTCGCCTCAATGAGAAATTGGTGGTCATCGAGTCCGACGATTGGGGAAGTACGCGCATGCCCTCTCGTGTAGCTTATGAGGATTTACTCGCAAAAGGCATTCCGGTCGATAAGAGTGTGTATACCCGATTCGATGGACTTGAACGCTCGGAAGACCTAGAATTATTGTTCGCGGTATTGCGAAAGCACAAGGGCTCGGATGGTAAGCCGGCCCGGCTTACGGCAAATACAGTTATGGGGAATCCGGATTTTGAGGCGATTGAAAGCTCCAATTTTAAGGAGTATACGTGGATGAATTTGGAAAAATCTTACGAAAAAGCCGGCGATAGTGAACGGGTTCTGTCTTTAATGAAGCAAGGAATAGCGGATGGAATTTGGCTTCCGCAGTTTCACGGACGCGAGCACGTAAATGTAGGTCGCTGGATGCAAGCCTTGCAAAATAAAACCGAACCATTTTGGACGGGTTTTGAATACGGTGTGTGGGGATTTAGCAGCGATTTGGTGTCGGGTCCGAGCATTCAGGCGAGTTACGATACGGAAAATAGCGCCGAAA
>CBFHGY010000151.1:0-3162 GCA_965655465.1 Bacteroidia bacterium
TTATTACAATATGAAGATTTTCAATCGATGGGGGCAAAAGATCTTTGAAGGAATAGGAAACTCATTCGATGATTATGCGGGAGGCAAATGGGATGGAAAATTCGATAATGAATTAGCACAAAACGAAGTTTATGTGTACTTAATAGAAGCAGTAGATGTATGCAATAACAAGCTTTATTACAAGTGTACCTTTTTGTTCCTCAGGTAACCACCACTAGCAGGGTTTTAACACCTTTTACCATAAAATCACAACTGAAGTGCAGCCAAATCAACGCATTTTTTAATAATTTGGCCGCATTTTAGATTGAATTAACGCTCTTTCTACCGAGTTTTTGGCAATATTCGCAAAAAATAAAGAGGGCCGAAAATTCGACCCTCTTGGATTATACAAAAAACACAAAACAAGCAGTTTACAATCGAGATATGGGGCAGATCACGTTCTTTCAAATACAAAAACCCAGGTATTTCCCTCAAGCATGATGAAGTGCGACAGGGTTACCACGTAATCGTGCTCGCAGGTCATGGGCGATTTCCCGAAACGGGACTCAAATTCACGGTGGAGGGCCACCATGAACACATTTTGAGCGTTCACGCCGAAAGGTCCGGTACGAAAGTTTTTGTTATAACTTTCAACCAGTGCCTCATTAGAATAGGCCTGCAAAGATGCCGTGAAGTCGGCCAAACATTGGAGGTTATCGCCGTAAAGCGATGCAATAAAGGTTCGGATTTTGTGGGGCCTTCCGCCCGGATTTCCGTTTTGAGAATTTAGGTTATTTATATTCATGGTGCTTTGTTTTTGACTCTAAGTCCCCATCATTTTGCCACCGTGGTAAGCTACCCGGTTGGAGCGAAGCCGAAGCATCGCGTCTTGATGTTGCTGCAAATATATATTGTGTATTGAAATAGAAAAAGGGGTGCTCCAAGAACACCCCTTTTTCCAACCGCTTTTTAATGTATTTCGTCTGAAAACTTAGTCCAACATCACTTTATGAATCCAACTACCTTCGTTTGTTTGGATTTTCACAAAATAAATTCCCTTAGGAAATTCAGACACCCCTATTTCTTGATTGTCATTTATCTCATTATGAGACACCCATTTACCTGCATAATCGAACCAATCTAATGTTACCGGCGTATTTCCCGCTACTTCTACATTGATTGTTTTCTGGGCAGGATTCGGATACAAACGCACTTTAGGCGTATTGATACCCGAACGACTGGCATTTTTATTCTGCCATTTACGAGGAGCAGGGATATCTTGAAAGGATCTTTCTTGTGAAGGTACTTTGGAAACATTCAAATGGTTTTCTCCATTCACCGAATACGGACGTGCACCGAAAGACTCTTTCGCTGAGGGCGATAAGATATCATCCACAAAGTAATAATTCGCCGCAACGGTATCCTGTAAAATATCCAATACAAAATAGCCATGACGTATCAAATCTACATATTTCATATGAGGATTCGGATTATATCCTTTGGGGAATGGTGCAGGCAAATCGTTATTTATTTGGTATTGAAATCCAACAGCTACTTGCGCACCCACATTTTCATCGAAATTAGCCGAGGAAATACTAGGCGTTGCAAATTCTACAGCCACCGAACCTTTACCCGTCTTAGGATCGTAAGCGCTTGGAGCATAAGGAAAAGGAGAAGACATAGCGTTGGTAACCGAATCGGCTACATCAAATGCGAACGAACAATGAAAATCGCCGGTTAAAAATACCACATTATTGATTTTTTGGGATTCTATCGTATTCATAATTACTGCACGCTCGTATGGATATCCATCCCATATATCAAGGAATTGACTTTCTACTTGAGCAGGCGTTTGTTGGGTAGCTTGACCGGCCCAACCCACGTTGAAATCGGAGAAAATTACCTGATTTCCAATGATTTTCCACTTAGCTTTTGATGTACTTACCTTTTGTAAAAACCAATCGCGTTGTTTGGTACCTAACATGGTACGTTGGGCACTGTATAAAGCAGGATTGGTAACATCATTAATTTGTTCATCGCGACCGGTGATGCGCGTATCTAACATAATTAGGTCTACTAAATTCCCAAAAGAAAGATCACGGTATATGGTACTATCGTTCTTTTCGCGAATGGGCATCCATTCGTTATAGGCTTTACGGGAAAATTCTTTACGATCTGACCATTTGCCTTCAGCGCCTTCGGTATGATTTTGAGCACCATCTTTATAGGCATCGTTGGCAGACTCATGGTCATCCCAAATACAAATCATAGGATGTTGTTGATGCATGTGACTCAAATTAGAATCTAAACGATACAGGGCATAACGTGCACGATATTGTTCTAATTCGATGGTTTCGAGACTGTCGTGTTTTCTTCCTTTGGATTTAGCAACAGAATCGCCATAGCCTGTATTAGGATATTCATATATATAATCGCCTAAATGGATAACAGCCGCTAAATCGTTGCGATCGGCTATTCTGCCATAGGCATTAAAGAAGCCGGCTTGTAGATTGGAGCAGGAAACCACCGCAAATCTTAAGTGATGGGCTTCATCCGACATAGGAGCGGTTCGCGTACGGCCGGTCATAGAAGTCCAACCGTTATATTCGAACTGATAATAATAGGTGGTATTATTCTTCAATTGGTTTACATCTACTTTAACCGTATAGTCTTTATCGGCGCTAGTAGTAAGCGTTCCAGAGCGAACCACATTAACAAATGCGGTGTCAAGAGCTACTTTCCAGTTAACTTGAACCGCGTTGGCATCTTCAGGTGTTACACGTGTCCAAATAATTACGGCATCGCTAAGGGGATCACCCGAAGCCACACCATGATAAAACGGACGATACAAATCATTCGATTGTGCAGTGGAACCCCAAATCAGGAGGCAGCTGCAGATAAAAGTGAGAAGTTTATTCATACCTCAAAGGAACAAGCAAGCTCAAAAGTGGTTGTTAATGAATCAACAAGAGTAGGTTAAGTTAATAGAATAAAAAAAGCCCCGCGATTGCGAGGCTTAGAGTGGTATCGGACGGAATCGAACCGCCGACACAAGGATTTTCAGTCCTTTGCTCTACCGACTGAGCTACGATACCATTTAATTAAGAACAAATCGTGAACAAAGCAATGTTTCGTTCGGGAGTGCAAAAATACAACTTTTCGAATCTCATGCAAACGAAAAGT
>CBFHGY010000152.1:0-3088 GCA_965655465.1 Bacteroidia bacterium
GGACTGGAGATAATTTGGAGTCAAAGAAAAGCGCGCATGACTATCAAGAAATCATCAAAGGTATAAATTTAGTGATTGAGTATCTAATAAAGGGTAATATTAGAATTGGGGCCATTAGCCAAGTTGAATTACCTCTATATCCTAAACAAATATTCAGTTCTTCTGATTTTCCTGAAATTGAAAAACTACGATTTATTTGCTATAAACCGTGAGGTGAAGGTTTATTTTCCCCTTGATTTCAATTGCTTTTCTCTCATGCGTTTTGAATGAAACTAATTACCTGGAATACGGCTGGTAGAACCTCTAAAATAGGTGCGCAGTTCAAGGCATTAATATCGTTGAAAGCGGATGTTGTTTGTTTACAAGTGATTCAGTCGGCGGGTGATGAAATATGGCATATGGTCTTATCAGTTGATTATCCTTATATAATTAGTACAAAGGATTTTGTGGACTTCCGCTCTAAAACAGGTCCAAGGAAGTATCACAATATAATAGCCTCTAAGCTTCCAATAGGGCCAAATATAGAACTCTCACAATATGTACCTTGGATGGAACGATTATTGGTTGTGTATCTGCCAACCTATAATATGCACATAGCAACAACACATATACCGCCGGGTGTAAGTAATGGCTGGAAGAAAATCGATTTTTTTTAAGGGTAGTTTAGATTGGTCTCTGAAAATCATTTGATTCTAACCGGAGATTTTAATAGTCCTCAAAAAGAATTTATAGATGGTGGTATACTTACATGGGGACAACGAATAAATAGCAAGGGTATCCCTTATAATCGAAAAAAAATATTGGGAGAAAACGGTCAAAGATGGCACGACGGCGAATACAATCTATTACGGGGAATTGAAACCATAGGTTACACTGACTACTTTTTAAAGTTAAATGGTCCTGAGCAATTGGCCTACAGCTGGGTTACACCCTCTAATCGGGAAATCAAATATCGATTTGACCATATGATAGGTCCCGAAAATATCGAAGTGCTTTCAGCCGAGTACCGCACTCACTTTATAGATGAAAAGTTAAGCGACCATGCTCCGCTTATAATAGAGCTTTCTGTTTAGTCAGTAAATCCGTTAATTGAAATGTTGCAGGTTTTTACGTTTACAGATGTGTGTAAAAGTAAACTCCGGCCAGTCACACACTCCTCCCACGGTTTTAACCTTGGGAAGACAGCATCCCAAACAACCACAACGGAATCTTGTTCCCAGAACCGTTTTCGACGTCGATAGCGAGATAGGAGTGGGGTACTCCTTTGATCTGGTTGAAGTTTTTGTTGGCGCCACCGACTTCGAATGTGTATTTTTGACTGACCGTAAAATCCCCCCATTTGGAAGAGGTGACTTGGTGTTGCTGCGAGAGTTGATTGAAGAAAAACGTTTCTCTGATAGATCCTATGTTCGCTTTACCATCGACGAAAAGATGCATGAAGTTGGTGTTTTCTAAGTAGATCTTTTCTGGTTTTTTGAGGAAACTCAATTTCTCGTTATCGGCATGCAACATTTTGATGATTTTGGCTTTATCCAATAAATCCAATAACCGTAAAATCGTGTTTCTCGGCGCTTCTAGTTGTTCCGATAATTTGGAAATATTGGGCACAAATGGAACCGACTGACTAACTACGTGCAGTAACTTTTTCATCGTGCGAATGGTGTTGTAATTCAACTCCTCAAACGGTGCAATGTCAATGTCAATGACCAGGTTGACCGTTTCAGAAAGCTTTTGGAAATAAACCGATTGGTTCTCTTTGTAAAATGGGAAATACCCATACTTTAAGTAGTGGTTAAAATCCTTTTTTACCGAAAATTGCGCTGCCAAATCAGACGAAATCTCATGATGGCTTTCAATGATGGTTTCCAAATCAAGGGGCGATAGTGTGAGCTGATGTTCAAATTGTAAATATTCCCGAAACGAAAATCCTTGCATCTGATACACACTGGCCCTTCTCGATAAATCTGCTTGTCCCTTTGAGACTTCCAAAATTGAAGAGCCCGTAGCCACCAAGTAAATGTCTTCGTAGTCGTCGTATAGCTGCTTCAAATCCTTCGACCAAAATTGATAACGATGAACCTCATCGATGTAGAAGGAACGGTATCCCAACACATAAAGTTGTTCCACAACCGTTACCAGACGGTTGGTTTCAAAATACAAGTCGTCCAGGCTGAAATAGATTCCGCTTTCGCCCACCTCCTTCAATCGCTGCAGCAGTAAGGTGGTTTTGCCAATTCCCCTGTATCCCAGTAGCAGAACGAGTCGGTCATTCCATGTGATTTGATTATAAATCAACCGTTTGACTTTGCCATGAACCTGGCCCATCTTTTTGGTTGATTTGGATATTAAAGTTTCCATATTTGCTTTTTAAATAAAGCAAATATACGAATTGCTTTCCATAAAAAGCAAAATTACAAATTGCTTTCTGTAAAAAGCAATTTTAATATTTCCACTGTTGAATACCAGCAATATACCTAAATTAAATCCGGCAATATTTCCTTTGCAGTTTTAACCGTAAGCCTCAAACCACACCCGCCAGCGCTTACTCTCCGCCCTTGTTCAACTCGTCAAACTTCGCCTTCATCGTCGGATTTCCATACGTTAACTTCTTAATCGTTAAATCTTCCGTCTTCTCGTTCGCCAAGCGCAAATTGTTTTCCGACGATAGCAAAGCCGCCTTCGTTTTCTCCAATTCCTTTATCGTTTTGTCAATGCCCGTAATGGCCTCCTGGAACTTGCGACTCGCCAAATCGTAGTTTCGGGCAAAACCCTCCTTGAACTTGTTCATCTTATCCTCGAAATTCGTAATATCGATGTTCTGGTTCCGCATCAACGCCAATTCCGCTTTGTACTGTATCGAATTCATGGCCGCATTGCGCAATAACGTGATGATCGGAATGAAAAATTGCGGACGTACAACATACATCTTTTCGTATCGGTGCGACATATCCACGATGCCCGAATTGTAAAACTCGCTATCGGCCTCCAATAACGATACCAAAACCGCATACTCACACTTCTTCTCCGTGCGGTCATTGTCTAATTCCTTCAAAAAATCTTCGTTCCGCTTTTTCGTTGCCGTTTCATC
>CBFHGY010000153.1:0-3064 GCA_965655465.1 Bacteroidia bacterium
TAAAAGCAACAGAAACGTAGATTTTCCAGAACCATTATTTCCTAGAAATGCATAAGATTCCCCACCTTTGATTTCGAAAGTATTGTCAACATGGCGAAAAAGCCAACTACGGTAATAGTTTTTTCCTGCGCTATTCGTTTTTATGTTATCCATTTCGGAAAATTATCTCGGGTAAATTCATATTGTAAAAAAACCACCTATCTTTTGAATGGTAGGTGGTTTTTTATTTGGCATTTGCCACTTGGTTTTGTTACTTATTTATATAACCTTTCATGATACCACGGTCAGATTCTTGTATGAAAGCAATGATTTCATCGCGTTCTGGCGATGGAGCGAAAGATGCCTGAATCAGCTTCAACGCTTTAGCTGTATTCGATGATTTTACAAACAATGTGCGATAAATATCTTGGATTTCAGCAATTTTATCGTTGGTGTAACCTCTGCGCCTTAGACCCACGCTGTTAATTCCCTCATAAGCCAAAGGCTCACGTGCAGCTTTAGTATAAGGAGGAACATCTTTCCGAACCAAAGACCCACCGGAAATCATGACGTGTTTTCCAATGTGTACAAATTGATGTACCAATGCAGCCCCTCCTAAAATCGCCCATTCTCCAATCGTCACATGTCCTGCTACTTGAACGCTATTGGCGAGAATACAATTGTCTTCAACCACACAATCGTGAGCCAGATGAACATAAGCCATAAGAAGAACATTGTTGCCTACTCGGGTGGCCCCTGAAGCATTGGTTCCTTTGTTTATGGTAACATATTCTCTGATAGTTGTGTTATTTCCTATAATTGTCTGGGTTTCTTCTCCATCGAACTTCAAATCTTGGGGAATAGCACCGATAGAAGCTCCTGGAAACACCTTGCAATTTTTACCAATTCGAGTGCCTCTAAAAATTACAGCACCAGACATAACATGAGTACCTTCTGCTATTTCAACATCAGCATGTATCGTAACAAAGGGATCGATAACGACATTGTCCGCTATTTTTGCCGACGGATGCACATAAGCTAGGGGTTGTATCATACCTTATTTATTTGATTTTTGCGATTTGTGCCATCAATTCTGATTCACAAACAAGTTTATCACCTACCCAAGCGCGACCCTTCATTTTACAAATTCCACGTCGCACGGGTTCCATAAGTTCTAATTTCATAACCAAGGTATCGCCAGGAACCACTTTGTCTTTAAACTTGGTATTGTCAATTTTCATGAAATATGTAGCATAATTTTCGGGATCCGGAACGGTGCTTAACACCAAAATTCCACCTGCTTGTGCCATAGCTTCAATTTGTAACACTCCGGGCATTATAGGATCTCCAGGAAAATGACCATCGAAAAAAGGCTGGTCGTATGTGATGTTTTTAATACCAACGACATGGTTTTCTGAAATCTCCATAATCTTGTCCACTAATAAAAAGGGGTGGGCGTGGGGTAACATTTTTATAATGTCTTTTGTCGCATAAAGAGGCTTCTGATTTGGATCGTAATGTGGCCTTCCTTCTTGCTTGCGTCTAAGTTCTTTCTTAATAACTTGTTTGACTTTTTTGGCGAAAGCTACGTTAGAAGCATGACCCGGACGTGCTGCCATGATTTGTCCTTTAATGGGCATGCCAATCAAAGCCAAATCGCCAACCATATCTAACAGTTTATGTCGTGCCGGTTCATTATTAAAGCGCAATTCTAAATTGTTAAGTATGCCGTCTTTTTTAACTTCTACAGATTCTTTGTTAAATATCTTAGCTAAACGATTCAATTCTTCTTGATCAACGGCTTTATCAACCACTACTATTGCGTTGTTCAAGTCACCGCCTTTAATTAAGTTGTTTTCTAGCAGATATTCCAATTCATGCAAAAAGCAAAACGTACGACAAGGTGCAATTTCAGACTCAAAATCGCCTAAACTTGTTAAGGACGCATGTTGGGTTCCTAAAACGGGAGAATTATAATCTACCATTACCGTTAATCGATAATCATTAACAGGCATGGCGATAATTTCCACCTCGTTCTCTGCATCTTGGAAATGAATGTTATAGGGGATTTCAAAAAACTCTTTTTCGGCATCTAATTCCTCAATACCACATTCTTTAATTCCGGCAACAAATGCAATTGAAGAGCCATCCATAATGGGCATTTCCGGTCCATTTACTTGAATCAGTGCGTTATCCACTTCGCTACCTACGAGAGAGGCTAAAACATGTTCGATTGTTGAAACACTTGCGCCATTTTTTTCTAAAGTTGTTCCTCTGCTAGTATCTGTAACCAAGTCGCAGTCTGCATCAATAATAGGTTGATCGGGCAAATCCGTTCTTTGGAATTTGTAGCCATGAAACGCCTCTGCAGGACAAAGGGTTACCGTTACTTTTGCGCCGGTATGCAATCCAACGCCTTCAAAACTAATGGCCTTTTTTAATGTCGTTTGTTTGGGATTTAAAGTACTCATGTTCAGATTTGAGTGATGCTATTTCTATTTTTAATTGTTTGATTTCTTGTTGAAGTTGACCAATATTCTTAGTTCCAACCACACTACGAAGATACGTATTTACATTCATTGCGGGTGTGCCCGTCATTTTCTGATGGGTCTCCGAAATCGATCCTGTTATGCCCGCTTGTCCGCCAAATGAGTTATTCGGAGCGATATTTAAATGTCCCCCTACACCTACTTGACCTCCAAGAACGCAATGATGACCAATAACCGTACTACCAGCAATTCCTACTTGACTTGCGAGAGCAACATGTTCTCCTACTTCCACATTATGGGCAATTTGGACCAGGTTGTCAATTTTTGTTCCTTTTCTAATTAACGTTTTTCCCATGGTGGCTCTATCGATACAACAATTTGCCCCAATTTCAACATCATCTTCAATTTCAACGATGCCCACTTGGGGGATTTTCATGTAAACACCGTGAACAGGAGCGAAACCGAAACCATCGCTTCCTATAACGGAACCTGCATGTGCTGTAAATCTATCGCCAATTTGAGTCAAACTATAAATGGTAACACCTGGAAATAAAGTAGCGTCATTTCCAATACGAACGCCATCGGCGATACTCACG
>CBFHGY010000154.1:0-3042 GCA_965655465.1 Bacteroidia bacterium
ACAGAAATTATTGCCTCGGTTATTGAGCCTTTTTTCAATGTATGCTGAATCCATGTATGGAACACCATCAGGCAATGAAGGAGACAGGATACTAGTCCTCCATTTGTTTCTCGTTCCACTTTGATATAATAATTCATTTTTCGAATTATAAATACCCGTTCTATCTGAGTAAATATTGAAACTATCAACTTCTAAATTAGCTAACATATAGCTAGATGAGTAATCAAGAAATGAATGCTCATTTTGTAATTGAAAACCGCTGTCAATAAAGCCCATTAATCGACCACGCAGGTAGTTGAAACCTGTGTTTCTTATAAATTTTGTAGTCGAATCAGAAAAATCAATATAACCAAAGGGGTATATGGGTAACTTTGATGCAATTTGTGCGGTTAGCGATTGACATAAAAACACACTTAATATGATATGTCTCTTTGTTATGAACATTAATTAATGATGATATCAATATTAGTAGGGCTATTGTAAATATAGGTGATATTTATTGAATTTCCATTGCTTAAAATAATTGGAGCTAAGTTTATTGTAATTGGTGGTGTGTAGTTTGCTATAGTGAGTGTGTTTACATCGTAAATATTTGGTAAGGCCAATTCAACCAATTTTAATCCGATAGGACAAACGCAGGGACCATCTATACACTTGTGTTTTTCAATTGAATAACTGATACTTGGTCCCAATGGGGGAGGTGTAAATACAACGTCATTTGAACATTGAGTAGAACCAGGAAATAGAGCTACATATTCTAAGTTATTGGTAGTGTTGTTTGTAATTGTGCCCTCTAGGCAAATTGGAGTGGGGCAAGGCGTCCATTGTGCCTTTGAAGAATTGGTAATTACAGAAAGTAATAATAATGAGAATAGTGCTTTTGTAAAGTTTTTCATGATGTCTAAATTTTTATTTTTCATGTTCCAAATGAATACAAATAATTTAGCAAAATCAATACCGAAAACCGTATGAAATCTATATTTTTTATGCCCTAAAATCGTATTAAAACAGTACTAAAAAAAGAGTAAAATAGTATCGATTTAGACTGAAAACAGTACTATCGGATATTTAGAAATAAATACTTAAAATTGAAAAGTAGAATCCAACCCAATTCGAAAAAATAGGGTATTTACATTCTTTGTACGCCAAAATATTGCGCTATCACGTCAAAGTCAAGAAGATGAAAACAAATGATACATGATAATTATTTATTATCAATCTCCCTACCTTAACACCTGCACACTTCCCTTGAAATGCTGAAGGCTCTTTTGAGTTCCAAAGCTAATTTCAACACCTATTATATAAGCATAAACCCCATTGGGTACGAGCTTTCCTTGATAGGTGCCGTCCCAAGGTTCAATGCCGGAATAAATCATTTCTCCCCAGCGATTGTAAATTCTCATATATGTAGTTTGACACGATGCGCATGAGGCCGCAAAGCATTCGTTTTCATTTGGACCTCTGCCATCGGGAGTAAATACATTTGGGATCCAAACAGGTTTAAAACAAGAATAATCGGGTTGTACGAAATACGTCTTCTCGCACTGATGACTGTCTATGACCAACAATTGAATGTGTTGCGTATCTTGAGTAAAGTAAATTGAATCTGCAGTAGTGGACCCTTTCCAGTAATATTGATAGGATGGGGGAGCCGCATTAAAGATTAAAGGTGAATCTAAATAACAGGTCCAAGGATTGTATTGTTGGATATTGACCTTGATTTCGGGATATTTAAAAATGGCAAATGCCGCCGTATCCGTACAATTGCGATTTCCTGCTATCAGCAGAAAGTTACCTGTTGAATCAATAATAATCGGTGGATTTATGTTAGTACCATCAAGTCGATACCATGCCGCATCAGGAAGTGGCACGTCAAACGGGGTTGAAAAACAGAGCGTTGTATCACCAGGGATATCAAGATCGGGAACTTCATTGGATCGTATATTCACATCAAGGGAAACGGGACAATTTGAGAGCGTGTCTACCAAGTTTACGAACATTTGAACATCCCTTGCCGTATTAAACACCAAATGCGTTGCATTTTGTACTATACCAGATTGCGGAATGAAGACCCAGTTGTTGCTAGGGATTTCCCAAAGAAACTGTTGTTGATTGCAAAACGCGGTATCAATATTAAATTGGTTTGGGTTTGGTCCTTTGATTACGGTGGAGGTGAAATGATGCTCGCATCCTAAGTCAGAATTATACGTTACTTGCAAAACCGAAGTATCCGTATAATGATAGGTATAGTTATTGGAATGGATTGTCCCGAACTGCCATTGAGCGGTATAGCCGGGTTCTGCAACAAAGTTCAAACTATCTCCAAGGCAAAGGGAATAGATATCTTTTTCAAAAGGAGATTTAGGTTTTTCTAATGAATACTTGAGGGTGTCGGTAAAATTCGGGCCTTTTACTTGAATTAAAACTTTGTCGACCAAATGAATCCAGCAGGAATCACTTTGGGATAAAACCTCGCCGGTGAATAGGTCGGTCCATGTTGCATTTTCTCCAGAAGGCAGGAAGGCCAAGAACGTATCTTTATGACAAAGCGAACTGGGAGCCGCAATGGGTGTTTGATGATACATTTCTGGTTTCAATGACAGATTATCTAAAAAATAATCGGCATTACGAAGGGTTTTGTCTGCGTATCTTCTGAATTTTCCGGGGTAAAACCATTGTTTGACATAGGGCCAATGACCTAAGAGTGGATGAAAACTTTGATGAAAATTCATGCCACAGCTATTACATGCATACAAACCATTGTATGTAATCAGATTAAATAAACTGTCACCGTCTCTGGGAAATGGCAGGGTGTCATTTGGGTAGTACAGAATGCTATCATTGTGTTTCTGGCCAAGTTGGAGAAAACTAAATTCACTATTGGCTTTAAATCGATGAGAAAAATGTTTTTCTTCATAAATATCTGGGAACAGCGGCATATTCCAAATATCTTGTTTAACTATAATTGAATCTTTGGATGTGAAATCTTTGAAGAATCTATTTAAAAGGGTGATTTTGAAATTATTATTTCTAGAAAGATGA
>CBFHGY010000155.1:0-3027 GCA_965655465.1 Bacteroidia bacterium
GGAATTTTACATGGATTTTCGGGTGAGCCCAGTATTGCGGGATATCCAGGTCGCGATTTATGGTTTCAAGCGGTAGATTCGATTGAAAGTTGGGGGTATCAAAATTATGTTTTGGTGCACCAATTGCCCGAATTGAATGTGCATTTGGATTTAGATCCGTTTGAAGATCCTTCTAAGATACAGGAAGGGAAAACCCAATATTTATGGAGTTTGGACACGCGCAAGGGATACGATTGGTTTCCATCGAATACGATTATTTTGTGGGATAATTTCCACGCTCGGAGGGACGCTCCCATGCCGCTAGACACGTTACGGTCGCTCGGCACCTACGTGGAACGCCTGCACCTGAGTCACCCCACAGATACGATTTACGACGTGAGGGTGTTTGTGCATAGGGGTTTTGAGGGGAAGTAGGATTTTTAGCAATTGCTAATACGCAATTTGCAATTTCCGCAAATTCAATAAAATTAATGCTTTACACACAGTTAGGAAATCGCAAAATTTGGTCTTAGTTTCGTATATAATCTAGTTATCTTGCATTTAAAGAAACATTAGAAATATGACAAGAGATGAAGCTCAAACTGCTTGGGAGAAAATAGTAGGCACTGGTTTCTCAGATTATTACAAATTGACACGAGACCAACGTGTGTGGTTCAACATTGAGCCGCTAACTACGGGTGGACTTTGGGATCATTATATGAATCATGGTGCGGACAAAAACACAGATACAATTGAGGACTTGGAATATCTCAACTTTTCAACTATTGCAAATCAACTTAAAAAGTTTAACAAGACTTATTTTCCCGAAGGCGTGCCAGAGGGACCTAATGCTCGTCAAGAACAATTAAACAAATTTCCTGAAGACCAACTTGAGAAAGATATCGAAGAAATGGACAGTGAATTTTGGGAAACATGTAGTGATTTGGAAATGAAGCTTTTAGAGCACATAAATAAAACAGGAATTGGAAAAGAATAAAACGCACCATAACAGCACCTACAAGAAATTGGCGGTTCAGTGGTTAAATGAAGTTTTGTGCTTCGTATCAAATTCAGTGGTTGCAGACAGTGAAGTGCTTCGAAATCGCTACCTTCGGGTAGCTGCCAAACGTTAGCCGCAAGGCAACGAGACACCCTGCAACTCACAGAACTTCTCTGACAAAATTCAGGACAGAAAAATTTATCAAAAAATATTTGCGTAGTTAAATAACTACATTTTTATTTGTAGTTAAATAGCTTCACAATGGAATTAAGACGAGATGTTTTTCAAGCAATAGCCGACCCGACAAGACGAGCAATATTGCTTTTACTTGCTTCTCAATCTTTGACAGCAGGTACAATCGCTTCAAACTTTAACACGGCAAGACCAACCGTTTCTAAACATTTGCAAATCTTGACAGAATGTGAACTTCTAACACAAGAGCAGCAAGGCAGAGAAATTTATTATCATTTCAATCCAAACAAAATGAAAGAGATAGCCGACTTCATTGAACCATTCCGACAAATGTGGGACACTAAGTTTAACAAACTGGAAGCGGTGATGAAAAAATATAAAAACAAGTAAAATGGAACAGAAAACAAAAATACAAGCCGAAGAAGGCAAACAAGAATTAGTAATAACTAGAGAATTTGACTTGCCTTTAGAATTGCTTTTCAAAGCCTATACGGAAGCTGAACTCATTGAGCAATGGATGGGAACGAAAGTTATAAAGTTGGAGAATAGAAATCACGGAAGTTTTCAAATTGAAACTTCATACAACAGCAATGCAGTTTTTAAAGCAAATGGAAGCATCCACGAAGTTTCACACAACAAAAAGATAATTCGGACTTTTGAAATAGAAAATATGCCTATCGGTGTTCAACTTGAATTCTTAGAATTTGAGCAACTAACTAACGACACAAGTAAACTGACCATCCAAATAATTTACAAATCAGAGCGGCACAGAGCTGAACAACTAAAATTACCTTTTGCCAATGGATTAAATATGGCACATAACAGACTTCAAGAAATCTTAATCAACTCAAAATAATTGCAATGACAAATTTAAAATCAAAAAAAATCGCTTTCTGGATAGTTACAGTTTTACTATGCTTAGGAATGTTAGGAGGAGGATTAGCACAACTATTCAAAGCTAAACCCAATGTTGACGGCATTGTTGCCTTGGGCTATCCTCTTTACTTACTCACAATCTTGGGCATATGGAAACTTCTTGCCGTTTTCACAATTCTAATTCCCAAATATCCGTTGGTTAAAGAGTGGGCTTATGCAGGTTTATTCTTCCTTTTATCGGGTGGTACTATTTCACATTTGGCAAGTGGCGAACCTGTTATGAAAGCTATGCCAGTTTTTGTTTTTCTGTGTCTTACTATTGCCTCTTGGTATTTGAGACCAGCAGACAGAAAAATTGTAATCAATTACAAACACTAAAATTATGGCACACACAGTAGATTTCGTTAATGTAACCGAAACGGGGTTAGAATCTTCTCCTGTTTCCAAAGCACTTGCTGGATTGCGGGCTAACGAAGCTCGTTATTTCAAAAATAAATATAATCAAGAGTTTGTTGTGACACTTGCTTCAAAAAGTAAAGATGCATTAAATTGGGTAACTAAGATATTGAAAGAAGAACGAAACATAATCATTGCTTCAAAGCCATTGGAAACAGCAAGTCTATTGGTAGAAGGAGTAAAATGGATTTATGTATTTTACGAAAACGGACTTTCAATCAATGTTCTTTATACGCTTAATGAACAAGGAAAAAGAGCTGTGGGTTTCAAACTTTCGGAAGGCATGGAAATTCCAGACGAATTGGGAAAATTCAAATTTGCAAGACAAAAATCTAAACTTGCCGGAACAATTCGTGGTTCATTCTTTGTGATTAAAGGACAATACTGAATTCGGGGCTGACAGACCAAATGCCCTGCTGCTAACAGCGGTTTGGCGTAATGGCGGGAGACGTTCTTCGTATGAACATTTGTGCTATATTTGAACTGTCTGTTTCGTATCAACATTTGTGGTTTAAATCCGCCAC
>CBFHGY010000156.1:0-2974 GCA_965655465.1 Bacteroidia bacterium
GAGATCCAGTCCCTCTCTCTCAAAGGTGACACCCTTGGCATCGATAAGGCCAATTTTGTGGTGATCAATATCCCCGATAAAGATTCTACCAACGAGATTCAATCCCTCTCTCTCAAAGGTGACACCCTCGGCATCGATAAGGCCAATTTTGTGGTGATAAACATTCAAGATAAAGATTCAACTAATGAAATTCAAAGTATCTTTATCAGAAACGATAGTCTTTTTTTAACCAAAAACAGCACAGGTATACCCTTATCGTCCATCTATAACAACCGGGATTCTAATGCCCTAGAAACCCTGAAATATTCGACAGATTTAGACGATACCCTTTACGCCAGCTATGAATACGGAACAACGAATAGAGACACTGATTTGAAGTCAACCTTTATTGATAATTGGTACAAGAGTGTAATAGTGGGCGACAGCTTATTCTTTATGGGTCACTATTATAACTGGGATAACAACTCCTATAAAGTATACGTACAAATGTTAGATTTAAGCACTTTAGATGCTTTAAAAATCACAACCATTGATAGTATAACCAGCATAAACATTATCCAATCCGATGCAAAACAGTTTTTTGGAATGCTTAAATCAAACGAGCAAAATTTTTATTGGCCTTTCCAGGATTCGATTTTTTTATACAACCCGAAAACTCAAAAGATTAGCGCTCGTTATGTTGGTTTTTCAAACAATTTCAAAGACATCTGTTTTGATATTTATTTTAACGGTTTTCAAAAAAAGGTATCTGGAAGCGATTATATATTGAGTGGCGATACTGTGGTGTTTTGCCGTCAACGCCTTAATCCTTTCTTCCCAGTGGGTTCCTCAAATTTCTACATTGATACCCTATCTTTTTTTGAACTCGATTTAAATCTTAATAAAGAAACCCGTTTGCATGATGTAAAAATCGAAGTACAATTAAGTAATGGCACAAAAAGTCGTTTCGACTTTTCAAAGGTTAATATCCCAGGTCTTCTGAGCAAAACAACTTATGCTGTTTTTACAAATTTCGTTTATATCGAAAATACCTTGCAACCTTATTTCGGGTTAACACTTATCAATCCGTATGAAAAAGAAAATAACTCCTACAAAATAAATCGTACTGTACCTAGCACATCCGGCATTGTGGCCTTAAAGGGTATCCTATCACAAGTTCCTTGCAAGAAGGAACTGTTTTATGCACCTGCTGGGGTAATCGATATAAACAAATCAAAATATTTCAATTCCGTAGTTGGAGGTTTGATTGAACCTACCGCAAGCACAAATAGTTACACTCCTATTTCGTTTTCAAGATCCGTTCCTTGGAATGAGCAGCACGTGGTGATAAAAGGCTTTGTTCCTGGGTATTCGACCTCAAACATGATCACTATAATTCCCGATGAGAATTGCAATACTCAGTAGTCTCGGCTAAAAAATGCCTTTGATTATGTTATAAATCCAATAATTGGAGGCATTTTTTGTAAATTGCAGATATCATGGAACCTTATAAACCTGGATTTGCTAACAACGGCAACACATTCTATGCCGAATTGCGATCAGAAATAGAGCAATATTTCCGAAAAAGCAATCAAGCCAAAACGGGAAATGCCAAATTGTATCGTAAAACAGCCTTTGCTTTATTAGGAATACCTGTTTTATTAGCCTTGTCTTTCTGGGGGAATTTCCCCTTATGGACGAACTACCTAATTTTTGCGCTATTGGGTGCCATGCATGCCTTTACAGGATTTAATGTTATGCACGATGCTTGTCATGGTAGCTTTTCTTCAAAACCCTGGGTAAATAACCTTTTTCAGCATTCATTAGGACTTCTAGGATCCCACGCACCTATTTGGAAGTTTAAGCACAATGTTTTACACCATACTTGGACAAATGTAGACGGGGTAGATGATGATATCGCTAAATCACCGATGCTCAGACATTGCCCTAGCCAAACTTATAAGCCTGCACATCGTTTTCAGCATATTTACATGTTTTTCTTATATGCCATATCTACGATTTGGTGGCTTTTTGGAAACGACAGCATCAAATATGCAAAGGGAAAAGTCAATAATCAAAACATGCCTAAAATGACGGCCATCGATCATCTAACCTTTTGGGGATTTAAGTTGTTCTATGTTTTCGTATACATTGTGGCCCCAATTTACGTATTCGGAACCTTACACGGACTATTGCTTTTTCTTACGCTTCACGTGGTTTTGGGAATATTGCTATCCGTAGTATTTCAATTGGCACATGCGGTAGAAGGAATGCACTTTGAAAGCAATTTTGATTATAGTGAAAAAGATGAAAAAATCGCCAATGAATGGGCCGTTCATCAGGTATTAACCACGAATAATTTCGCGACAAAATCGGCTTTTGCCACTTGGTTTATGGGCGGTTTGAACTTCCAAGTTGAACACCACTTGTTCCCTAAAATTTCACACGTACACTATCCAAAAATCAACCCCATTCTCAAAAGGCTGTGCGAAAAACACGGCGTTAAATACAGCGAAATGCCTAGTTTTGGAACCGCTATCGCTTCTCATTTGCGTTGGATGAAAACCATGGGAGTTCCTCAGTCTAGGGACTTATCCGTAATATAAATCCAAGCTGCTACAGCTGCTGCCCCTAAATGCAATTCGCGTTTATTTACATTTTCAAATACGTCATTGGGGGCGTGATGAACATCAAAATACCTTTGTGAATCTGGAGCTAGAGCACCCAAGGGCAAATTGGGATTTTGTTTCTTTAAGGGACCAATATCAACGCCACCACCGCCATTTTCCCAGTCTGTTATACCAAATTCTGCGAAAACCTTTTTGTAGGGTTCTATGATATTCATTAACACGGAATCCAGTCCAAATCCACGAGGGGTAAATCCTCCGCGATCGCTTTCAAAAGCTGCAACATGCGTTTCACCAAATTCCCGGGTCGCCCTTGCATATTCCAAAGCACCACGTGTGCCGTTCTCTTCATTTATCCAAAATACCAT
>CBFHGY010000157.1:0-1227 GCA_965655465.1 Bacteroidia bacterium
AACTTTCTTGTTTATATACTTTAGCAAGCGAGTATCCCTGCTTAAAATAAAAAAGCGAAGAGTCGATATTGTTGGTTACATAATGATAATTACCAATAAGTTGAAGACCAATTAGATGATTTAAAGTATCTGTTTGGTTTAAAGCTTGCCATTGGTCTATCTGTAATTTTGAACTGTCGTACTTTTGCTCCCATAAATAATAGAAACCCCAATCGGTGAGTTGGTATTCTTTGGCAGCTGGGTTTTGAGATATTATCTCCGAGTTTTTGGCACTTTCTAGAAGTTTACGGGCCTTTAATGGATTTCCGCTGTAATAAAATCGCACAACCGAATTGGAAAGTACTTTTAAATAATCTGGGTATTTTTCTGAAAAAGCAATAATGGAGTCAATTGAATTGCAAGTTTTAGAATAATAATTACTTAAGACTTTCTCTTTTTCTGATTTGCCACAAAAAGACAAAAGAATGCTTATCAATATTAAAGTTACTTGTCTCATGTTCAAATTCAATTAATTATAAAGCCCCGACGAATTTACAACATCGGGGCTAATTGTTCGGGAATGTTTACTTAGCTTCTAAGGCTTCAATACGCCTAATTAGTGCTTCGATAGTTTCGTTTTGGTTTTGAATGGTTTGTTGTTGTTTCTCAATAATGATTTGTTGCTCTTGAGTGGCTTTTGTAAGTACCGGTATCAAAGCCTGATAATTCACACCTAAGGTATGGTTCTCATCGGGTTGTTGGGAAACAACTTCTGGGAATTCTTGTTGAAGTTCTTGAGCAATGAAGCCAATTTCATGAATTTCATACTCATCCGAAGTCATATCTCGCTTTTTATCATAAATAACGGGATTTAATCTTATTACCTTATCAAGAGCAGATTCTAAAGGCTGAATATTTTTCTTCAAGCGGCGATCTGATGTAGTCGTGAATGCCGGAGCATTCATATCGGCTGCCGTATACAGTTCGGTGACGCTGGAGTTTCCAAGAACAATTTCATTCGAAGCGGAGGTTGATGAGGGGCTTGCTTGGTATCCGATATAGGTATTATTAGCACCTGTTGTAGCCGTGGAAGAATTTCCTCCAGTGGAGGCACCTAGGAAGGTGTTTTGATTCGACTTAGAAAATTGACCAGCTCCATATCCTAATGCGCTGTTAAAATTGATGGTGTTTTCTCTGATGGAATTTGCACCAACTGCCGTATTATAACTACCAGAGGTGTTTTTCCAC
>CBFHGY010000157.1:1237-2968 GCA_965655465.1 Bacteroidia bacterium
TACGGCATTCTGTGTCCCTGATGTGATTTCTGCGGCAGCTTGACCACCTACCACAGCATTGTAAGAGGCTGTTGTCGCTTTGTTCATTGATGCATCCCCAACTGAAACGTTATTCCATCCACTGACATTTTGAAGAACAAAAGCACCAATGGCTACGCTATTATGAATAACTTGATTTGATTTATTCATTGTGTTATAACCTATGGCTATATTTCTAGTTCCTGTTGTGTTTCCGGACAATACGTCGGAGCCTATGGCTACATTTCGCTCACCACTTGTAAGGTTTGTAGCGACATTACTACCAATTGCTGTATTGTCTTGTCCACTGGTAAGAGATTGCAACGCAGTAAGTCCGAAACCAGTATTTCTGCGTATAGTACCGGTATTTGTCAAGTTTTGATGTCCTACTATGAGGGTAGAAACTAATCCAGTACCAGATGTGATGGCATCGCTCAAGTCGTCTAGTTTGGAGGCACCGCCACCGCTGGGTAAAGTCACGTTGTTGCCACCACTGATACTCAAAGTTGAGCCACTTAATGTCAAGGTCTGCTTGTCGTTGTCAGTCAATGTCACTGAACCACCGCTATTGCTCAAGCTTAACGTAGAACCCGACAAGCTCAAGGTTTGAATTTCGTTGGTGGTTGAACCGTCAACTTCGGAAAAGGTAGGGGCACTTTCATTTAAAGCACTCCACATTCCCGGTGCAAATTGAAGAATGATACTACCCCCCATATCGTAATCTACTGGTTGGGTTAAAGAAGTCAAGTTGGATCCTCTCCAATATTCTCCATTGGGATTTTGTGTTGTGCTATTGGTATTAACATACAACCAAGATTGCCGTGCGGCACCTGTTGTGCTATCCTTTACAACAAAAACAAAGGTATATGAATTGCCAGTTGTTAAACGGGCATTTAAGGCGGAAAAAGTAAACTTAACATTTTCGTTCTGAAATGTTATTCCTGTTGGATTTCTTAATAATTTTTTATTGTCAGCCTGCCCGATAAGTGTCAAGCCTGAACCAGGATCTCCTGAATATAAGCTGCATTCAAGATAGCCAGAATAGGTAAAACGAATGCCAGCTTCACAATTTAACTCAAGAAGTAAACCAGATTCCTTTGGTCTAAATGATTGGAGGTGATATGGACCGTCGTATTGTGCCCTACTTCCTTGTTGATAAAAGTCGCCATTCACACTATCAGTAAAAATTTCAAGTTTATTATTATCCGTATTAAAGATGATACTACCATTTGCGGGTTTCGTAATCTGGTTCCGCTGTGCTTCTGTCATGCGAGGCATTAATACGCCTTTTGTAGTTGAGGCAATATCTAAAATTGCGCTATTATGCGGGGTGTTATTGCCTATTCCAACTTGACCGTTGTTATTAACAGAAACACCCTCATTACCACCGTCATTTGATAAATAGTTACCGCGAAGTTCAATATTTTGGGTGGCCTTGTGGTTTCCTAAATTATCTCCGGAAGTTCCCCAAGACACATTTCCATTCCCGTCTGTAACCAATGCCTGGCCACTTGTGCCATCAGATGTGGGTAATTTGTAAGTGCTCCAATCTGAGAAAAATTCAGAACTTCCATCGTTTGAACGTTGAAGGAATTGACCTACAGTACCTCTGTCATTTGGTAGGGTGTACATAAATTCAGGAGTTCCAGAACTATTTTTCTTCCAAACCTCGACAAAATCGTTATCAGTTGTAATCAATTCAATGTCATTATC
>CBFHGY010000158.1:0-2965 GCA_965655465.1 Bacteroidia bacterium
AGTAGATGTCAGGTTTTCAATTTTAACCGTATTCAAATAAAAGATATGGTGGCTCATCTAGCGGATATTGCCAAAAAAGAATCGGTAAATATCGATGAAGCCGTATTGCATCTTATTGCAGCAAAAGCCGATGGAGGTTTGAGGGATGCATTAAGTATGTTCGATCAATTGATTAGTTTCTCGGCAGGAGCTGTGACCTATGAAAAAGCGGTTGAAATGTTGAGTATCTTGGATGTAGATACGTTCTTTAAACTAACCGATTCTGCTCTTAATGCCGAAGTTTCCGAGTCCTTACTTGCTGTAAATGATATATTAAATCAAGGATTTGACGGATCTTTGATTCTCGGCGGATTTGCCGACCATATACGTAATTTAATCGTTAGTAAATCTCCTGAAACCAACCGATTATTGGATGTTGCGGATGCTTTTAAATCAAAATACCTGAATCAATCGGCTAAAGTGAGTATGGGCTTTTTATTGAATGCCCTAAATTTATTAAACGATGCGGATGAACGATTTAAAACTTCACGAAATCCGAGACTCCTTATTGAGCTCACACTTATAAAGCTTAGTCACATTAACCAATTCATTGCCGAAATTCCCACACTTGAGGAAGTAAAAAAAAAATTAAGTAATCCTACTTTTAATAAATCCGTTCCGAAATCCGAAGATTCCGGACAAAAAGTGGTAGCGGATAGAGTAATACCTCCTAGTATTAAAGAAGATGTTAGTGATAAGGTTAGCACGACTAGATTAGGAGTTTTAGATAGAAATGCGTTCAAAAAGAAACGCTTAGCAGAAAAAAATGAAGCCATCGAAGAACCGATTAAGCAATCGATGGAAGTTCCGGCATTCTCCTCGACTATAGAAGAAAATACGACACCTGATTCTTCAAATCATACTCAGAATGTAAATTGGGATGCCAATTCTTTGAGGATGAGGCTGGCAGATTTACTTGGAATGCGGATTGGATCGTTATTAAAATCTATCGATGTGAAAACAGTTGGCGACCAATTGATTTTCTTGATTTCTAGTAAAATACAAGAAGAAATGTTGGAGGAAAAGCGCCCTGAAATTATTCAAGAAATCAGAAAAGCGACAGGTAATACCATAATGTGGTTTGCCTTTGAATATATTGAATCCGTTCAGACAACGAGGAAGCCGTATACAGATGCCGAAAAATTAGAATTTTTAATGGAAAAACATCCATTATTGGTAGAAGCAATAGAAAAACTTAAATTGAGACTCCCTTAGACGATGAAATACTTTTCGTTCTTGGGGATTTCACGTTATTTTGCAACTTTATGACGAGCGATCATTCCAAACTGTCTTTTGACAATACCGAGGTAGCGTTCAAAAGCAAAAGCAATCAAGCACTGCGTAAAGCTTCTTGGTTATTTCAGTCGTTCAATTATCCCATAACGTTAAGTTTGGGGCCTAGTTTGGCTAAACTGACGGTAATGTTGGGGTTGAAGTCGATAATCAAGGCCACTATTTTTGAACAATTTTGTGGTGGCGAAAACATCAAAGAATGTGACCAAGCCATAAAAAGATTGAGCAGTTCAGGAATAGGAACTATATTAGATTATTCTGTTGAAGGTGCCGAAACCGAGGCGGCCTTTGATCGAACTTCACTTGAAATTATCGCAACCATAAATAGAGCAGCAGGTAACCAGGATATTCCGTTCTCGGTTTTCAAGGTGACCGGTATTGTGGCTTCAGATATCCTAGAAAAGGTATCTCAATCCCAAGAATTGAATGCAATAGATGCGGAGAAATGGGAGAAAGGCAGAAAACGATTCTTTTTAATTTGTCAAACAGCCGCTCAAAAAGACGTCCGTCTTTTTATTGATGCCGAGGAAACCTGGATCCAAGAAGCTATAGATGTTTTGGCTGAAGAAGCCATGGAACTCTTGAATACTGAAAAGCCAATTATTTTCAATACCCTTCAATTGTATCGACACGATAGATTGAATTATCTCAAAGAACAAGTTAGCAATACCACCCATTTTCTCGGTTTTAAATTGGTAAGAGGGGCTTATATGGAAAAGGAACGTAAACGTGCAGAAAACATGGGATATCCCGATCCTATTCAACCTAATAAAGAAGCAACTGATAAGGATTATAACGAGGCTGTGAAGTTTTGTTTAGAGCATGCAGATCGCATTTCTATATGCATAGGAACGCATAATGAACAAAGTTCGATGCTAGGAACCCAAGCAATGAACCAACATAATATGGACGTAAATGACGAACGGGTGTTTTTCTCCCAATTGTTAGGAATGAGCGATCATATTAGTTTTAATTTAGCGCATCATGGCTATAACGTGGCAAAATACGTGCCTTACGGTCCAGTTAGTGCTGTGATTCCGTATTTGACGCGTAGGGCTCAAGAGAATTCAGGAATGGCAGGGCAGATGGGCCGAGAGTTGAGTTTAATCACTAAAGAGCTTTCTAGGAGAAAGTCCCATTAAATATGACTGATAATGCGATCCGCCAATCTAAATGGTTTCTGATTATTGGGTCAGTACTTGTACTTTACACCCTGATTGGCGGTTTATTAACGCCTCTAAAAACGGGTATTTTAGGTAGTAGTAAATTGAAAATTCAATCTGCCACCACAGATACTTCAATATTTGATTTGTACAACCCGGTAAAAGAAATAGAAATTGAAGGTGTATACTTGAGTAAAGATGGACAATTATGGAAGAGCCTGTCGGTATCTCATTTTGGAAATAAAGTTGAAGCGACTTTTAATGTCAAATTAGGTCCCTATGCTTCCGGGTATGCGGATGCGTTTATTCGAGGAACGTACCTTAACAAAGATTCTTTTGTTTGGATGTACTTGTCTAATGCATTGTGGATACAAAAGATAAGCAGCGATACTTTGAGTAATGCTTTAACAAATTTGGACTTTCTAAACACAACCCGAATCATTGATCAGGTGCAAGGTGGTTTTCCCAAT
>CBFHGY010000159.1:0-2917 GCA_965655465.1 Bacteroidia bacterium
CGAATTACAGAGCTTTGTCGTACCGAAAAATTCAAAAAACAAAATGCTCAGATTTTAGGCTTCAGCCCCATAAATTACCAAAAAACCGGAAGCTAAATAAATAAAAAGGGGCTTTCTCGCGAAAGCCCCTTTTACACACAAAATCAAAATATATTACGCGGCGGCAATCCAATCTTCTTCTATATTTTTAGTTACCACTTTAGGTATTTCATAATAGGTTTCCCCACCGAAATTGATAAAATTGGTATTCAAACTTAAATTACGACGTAGAAAATACGAAGTCATCGCGTAGCGAACTGAATCGTTTAAAACGATCATAGAACCGGCATAAATAAAGCGAATGGAATTATTTTTGTTTGTCATGATGCAAAATTACAACCACATGCTGCATTTATTTTTTGCATACATGCAATAAATCACCAAGAATCGCTGCCGAATCTTAGGAAGGCTCCTTCCAATTCTTTCGTATCGTAAACCAAAAGACTGATTTTCACGTGGCCTTCGTCGGTTTGTTCTACGACTTTTTGCGATTTATGCAACGGCAAGGCCAATACATAACTTGCTGCCCAACCTTTGAACCATCGATAAATTAATTTTGGTTGTCGGTCTATTGTATAATCCCTCAATACCCCAATGCAATTTTCGTAATAGGTAGTCAAGTCGGTAAGTCGATCTATTTCATCCCAATCGAAAAAAACAGGCTGCTCCGTGTCTTCATCTAAAAAAATATCTGGTCCTTTCACAATCCGATCTATGCGGTACAGTCGGAGGTTCACTGCCTTTATTTCTGCACCCACTTTAAGTCCAATCAAGTAATATAGGCCCTGATATAGTCGAACTTGCAGTGGAAACAATCGCACATACGAGGTAGAATTATCTTCAATAGAATGCCCACCCACGTTTACTTTTTTGTAAACAAAATCTATGGCACATTGCTCATGAATCGCCAAAAAAATCTCATTCAGCGACTTAACCCATTTCGGTTTTACGGTGGGCTCTTTAATATCGAAAACAAAACTAGATTGGTTTATTTCCTCCGGATTGAGTTGGTGTGTTTTAACAAGCGTATTTATCAGTGATTCTACCGAAGCCAGATATTTATAAGGCTCCAGCAATCCAAAAAGAAAGGGCAACGTAGCACGTTCGTATTTATCTAATCCTTTGGCCCCAAAGGACAGGTCGTTCACATAGAAATAGCGCCCATCCTTTTCTTTGATATTCATTGGAATCCCATTTATTCCTTCTTCTCTTAGGAAATTCAAATCTTGTCTGAGCATTCTTTCTTTGATCGGACTGAAACGAGCGGCGATCATTTCCTGTAATTCTCTAAAGGTAGGGGTATGATTATCTTTTAGGGCTGCTGCAATAAACTGCAATCTTTGTGCACGATTTTTATGCATAGGCAAATATAGTATATAGAGTTGAGAGTTGAGACTCTAGCCTCTCAACCCTAAACTCTAGACCCTAAACTCTAGACTCTAGACTTCACCTTCGATTCCAACACTTCCAAAAGCTCACCTACCGATACCACCATAATATCCGAGCGTAACGGATATCCCACAGAAATAGGCGCCACGATAAAATTGTGCGGGGTTTTCAAATCCTCTATTCCCAAAGTCAAAGATTTGGTATTCGTTGGCGCGCTATTTAATTTAACCTCAACCGATATATAAGGTGCGCCCCCTTTGGTGATTACAAAATCAATCTCCGTTCCATCTGCTGTTCTATAAAAGTATAAACGCGATGGATCTACAATGGTTAAAATTTGATTCAAAACGAAATTCTCAAAAGAGCTTCCCGCCACAGCCGTGCTTAATAATTCATCGAAAGACTGAATGTCTAAAAGTCCGTGCAAAATTCCCGTGTCCAACAAATAAATTTTGGGTGACTTTACCAATCGTTTTTTAACGTTGGGGAAGAACGGTTTTATCACGTGAATCAAAAAGGCCGACTCCATAAAGGTGATATAACTTTTCACCGTTGGAGCCGACAATCCTAACGACTTTGAAATACCGTTCACATTCAACAGTTGTCCATTTTGATGGGCTAATATTTCCCAAAGTCGTCGCAACGTAACCGGATTTGCATTTAATCCCAACATGGGTAAATCTCTTTCGAGATAACTTCGAATGAAATTCTTCCTCCATAACAGAGAAAGTGTATCGTCTTGCGCTAAAAATGAATTGGGAAATCCACCTTTTACCCATAATTCATTTTCTTTGGAATTTCCTACTTCTTGAAGGCTGAAGGGATATAACTGATAGTATGCCACCCTACCCGCTAGGGATTCAGAACTGTCGCGAATCAATTCAGGCGATGCCGAACCCAATAAAATAAATCGCGCCGGCTTTCTGTCTTGATCTACCAGCGACCGTAATAAGGGAAATAAATCCTTTTCGCGTTGCACTTCATCTAAGATGATGCATTTGTCTTTGTGATACGTAAAAAACAATTCGGGATTTTGTAATTTACTTCTGTCTGAGGGAAGCTCTAAATCTAAATAAACCGAATCTTTCGATAGTAATTTTACCAGGGATTTTGCCAAGGTGGTTTTGCCAATCTGCCGAGCTCCAACAATGACTACGACGGGAAACTGCGTTAATAATACGCTTAATTCATGGCTCGCTTTCCGGGGTATTAGAGATTCAGGCATGATACAAAAATACCAATATATTTTAAAATTGCGGGAATAAATCGATTTATTCCCGTAAATCTAAAATTGAAATTTAAAATTACGGGAATAATTTCTCTAAAACGGGTTTTAACGGGACGGGGGGATCCTGCCCCTACCGGACAGGGGTAATCCCTGCCCCAACGAAATATTGCGGGCTGGGGGGAATACTGCCCCTACGAAATACTGCGGGTAGGGGTGAACCCTACCCCTACTTTCTTCTATATTTGCAAATATGAAAATCGC
>CBFHGY010000160.1:0-2882 GCA_965655465.1 Bacteroidia bacterium
TCGCTATGTGCAATCATTTTCAGGTTGTACGTTTTGGCAGAATCCGCTTGATAAGTTTGAATGCTAGTGCTATCTCCTATCTCTATACCATCTATATACCACTGTACCCAATGACTTCCTCCACGTAGAGGCATCTCCGTGGTATCATTGAACGTAAACAAATTATCATTTTCGCATTGTGATGCATTGTCAATAAACATCAATGCAATAGGTTCAGGTTTGATTTCAACCTGTCGCTGTATGGTATCGTAACAGCCTTCTGGGTTTAAAATAATTTGTGTGATATTTTTCACGCCGAAGTATGCAAATGTTTTTGAAGGATTCGCAAGGGTCGATTGGGTCGAATCGCCAAAATCCCATGAATAGGTCAAACTTGCATCCTTTAAATTACTCTCAGAACTGTCTGTAAATTGGGTTGCGTTGGCATTCAAACATTGCAAATAGGTATCTGCGTTGAAATGGGCTCTTGGATTGGGGTTAACACGCACTAATCGACGCACACTGTCTGCACAGCCTAGTGTGTTTTCAACAATTAATTGGACGGAATAGGTTCCTGAATCCCTATAATTATAGGTGCTGTTCGCTGTATTTTTATTGCCTGAAAAATCACCAAAATCATACGTAAAAGTACTTAAACTGCCATAAGTCGTGGTGGATGTGGATTGGAAATCAAAAACGTTTCCGTTTAAACAATCAAAGGTATCCGCAATATTGAAACTGGCAATTGGATTATCATACAATCTGAATGAAAAATCCGAAGTATCTGCACAACCAAAAATATTGGTAATGATTGTATTCAAACTGTGATTTCCGTCCGTTGAAAACTGTTTGCTGATCAGAGAATCTGTATATGTACTGGCATCAGAAAAGCTCCATAATATTTGGGGAATGTCCGTTGATCTTAAATCCGAAACTTTAAAAGACGCTTGATTATTCAAACAAGAATCGGAATTTATTTTGCTAATTAGGGTTTCAGGATGGTAATCTACTCGGACGCGGCGACTGGTGGTATCTGCACAACCTAAGGTGTTCGTAATTTGAAGACTTACCTCATAAAATCCTGTGTCTGCATATACATGTTTAAGGGTATTCTTAATGGCACTGGTATCATTGGCATTATCTCCAAAATTCCAAACATATTTCAAGGCAGTTCCATATTGCAAATCGCTGCTATCGGTAAATTCAAATTCGTTTCCTCGTAAACATATTGCTGAATCCGTGGCATAAAATCCAGCCACTGGATTGTTATACAAATCGAAACTATAGTTTAAGGTATCCAAACAGCCTCTTGCATTGCCTACTATCAAACGCAAACTCTTTGATCCTTCTGTATTGTATTTGGTTTCTGCAATTGCCGCATTGCTACTTGCATTATTACTGAATAACCAGTCCGATGAAAAGGGCGTACCCACTTCATTATCCTTTGCCTCAAATTTTACCTTTGAATCCACACATGAATCCGTAAATAATCGCACTATCTGAGTTTGCGGTTTTTGAAGGATCTCAACTCGCTTGCTTAATGAATCTTTACAACCGAAACTACTGCTCGCTACCAACTTCACCGTAACCGTATCAAAACCTACATACCCCTTCGTTACATCGGTAAGTACGGATGCATTACCATCTCCTAAATCCCATGTATAGCTTAATGTTCCTTCATTTACGGGTATCGTACTGCTATTAGTGAATACAAACTGGTGGTCGTTTTCACATTGCGTTGAATCATTAATTGCAAATCCTACTTGGGGCAACTCATACACACGCAAAACACTCGTGGCCGTATCTTTACAACCAAACGCATTGCTGACAATTAATCGGACATTCCGTGTTCCATACGTATGATAACTAATCACCGGATTTGCATCGGTGCTGCTGGTGTCCGTAAAATCCCAGTCATAGGTTATACTCGCATTTGGCGAACCTGAAACACTGTTCTGATTGAAACTGTACGAATTGATATCTAAACACTGTAAACTATCTACTGCATTGTATCTAGCAAGCGGATTTGGATGCACTTGGGTGGATTTACTTATAGAATCGTAACATCCATAATTATCGCTCACCCATAATTGAATGCTGTAAACTCCTGTATCTGAATATGTATGTGCCTTACGCGCAGAACTATTGGTGGTAAACGAATTCAAATCGCCCCAGTTCCAAACATAATTGTTAACCGTGCCTTCTCCATTTGTACTTGCATCTGTGAAGCCAAACTCATTTCCTCGCAAACAATATAATACCGTATCAATTCCAAAATTGGCATCAGGGCCCTTACGGATTTTTATTATTTGCTGACTTGTATCCACACAACCATACGTACTGGTTGCTGTAAGTGTTACGGTTAAATTCCCCGTAGAAGTAACATAATTCAATGAAACAGAATCTCCGGAACCAACCGTATTGTTACCAAAATCCCAAGTCGAACTTAATGTACCCGCGTTGGTGGCATTTGTATTGTTCGATTTGAAAATAAATAAATTATCATTCTCACACTGAATTGATTGGTTCACTGTAAACACCGCCGTGGGCAGAGGTACTACAAAAGCCTGTTGTTGGATGGTGTCTGCACAACCCCTAGAGTCGCGTGCAATTAGGGTTATATTTTTATACCCTGTATAATCATAAATTTTTACCGGATTTTGAGCTGCAGAATTACTTGAATCTCCAAAATCCCAATCGTATGTTACCGTACCTGTTTGGTAGGTTGAGGTATTGGTTAATCTAAAACGGTGATTATCGATGCATTGGGTACTGTCATTGAAGGTAAAGTCGGCAATAGGATTGGTATATACATTTACCATTAAACTTGTCGTGTCTTTACAAAGATCCGAATTGGTAATTCTCACTTCAATGGTTTTACTTCCATTTCCAGCGAATGTATA
>CBFHGY010000161.1:0-2870 GCA_965655465.1 Bacteroidia bacterium
TTAATATTAGAACGAAATACGTATTAGACAAACAATTGAAAAATAAGGAAAAATGAAAACATATACATTAGAACAAGTTCAAGATAAATTAATTGGTGAGATTGGGACACCGGAACGGGATTCATATGAGTACGAACTTCAAATGGACTTAATAGGTAAAGCGATTAAACAAATACGTCAGGAAAGAAATTTGACACAAGAAGAATTAGGGAAGCTAATCGGGGTTCAAAAGGCACAAATTTCGAGACTTGAAAACAACGCTAGTAATGTGACCATAGACACATTAATAAGAGTGTTTTCGGCACTAAAAGCAAAAGTCAAACTACATGTAGAACTCCCGAATTTAAACATCAGTATTGGATAAAAGGAGCCTTTAAAATATAATGTCTTCGGCTCAGGCAGTAATGAATTATGAGTTATGAATGGTGAATTATGAATTGTCAGCTTCATGTTTTTCAGGGAAACGAGTAGTGAAATCAATCATTATGTCGACGGAAATCAAAATCTATGCAAACTTTGTCGGCCTACACCGCAAATTCATAATGTGAAATAAGTTATAAATTAATTGGTATAAATAGTCTTATGAGGTTGTCTTTAGGGAGGAGCTTGCAACAAACGCCATATACCAATAGAAAAATGCTGCTTCGTTTCTCGACTTTTTGAGCTTGTTTAGGAAGTTCAGATTTCCGGTTATTTCCAGTTTGCTGATCTCCTGACCATTGAATTTTATTATTGCTGAATATTCTTTGTTCATTAATAATTTGGCGAGATAAGCCGCTTTACCTGCTGCTAGAATGGCATCTTCAATTTTGAAATTTTCAGCAATCAAAAAGCCTTCAAATCTGCGTATTCCGGTGGTGAGGTCGTTAAATCTTGTTTTATCCGGTTCTATGGCATTCTTAGTGCGTTTTGCAATTAGTAACGAAGTCGTAAAAATATCATCTAGAATATCCGTTAATCCAATTTTAAGTTCACGGTAGTTGATTTCCTTGCTTCCAATTCTCTTAAAACTCAACGCAATTTCTTCTAGGTTTTCGGCTTCATCGAACAGGCAACCAATATCAAAAAGTTGTTTGATGATTTCTTGTTCTTTATCCTTGTCGTACAAAATACCCACCGTATTGGGGGCAAATGCAGTGAGTTTATCTCCTAGAATAGATTCAATTGACGGTACATTAACTTCCAATACTTCTTCTGATTCTATCCACTCCGATTGAATAGGAACAGATATCAATCTTGGGTAATCGGTTTGCTCAAAAAGAATATCTAACAGCACAAAATGAGCACTTTGATTTAGGCTCGATTCGTAATCAAACTCATAATGTGCTTTGGGTACACCTGTCTTGTAGCTTCTTCTGTCTTGCAGATCCCATTTTTTGAAATGCGAATTTGCTACCACTTTGTCTATGATAGTTTCAACTTCTTCTCGACTTTGGGTAGTTATAATATCTATATCTATCGAAAAACGTCTTGATTTGGCAAGTAATAATACAAGGCTTGTTCCACCTTTAAACGTAAAATCCAGTCCATGAGCTTTGAGTTGCTGCAATAAAGAAAGCGCATGAATCATTTTCTCCAGTATTGGAGGATTAATCCGATTCAAATGCTTTTGCTGTTTAAAGCCGTTGATCCATTCTTTGGTAAAACAATGTGCTTTTATCATTCTAAAATATCTTTTAACATATGTCCAAAATGCGCACTCAAGTAAGCCTTCAATTGTGGTTCTTTTTTTCGTCTTCTAGCGTAGTTCAGCATTCGGCTAAAATTGATATGATACCTGTTTAAGGCATTTTCAAATAGCGTTTCCTTTTCGCTTCCTTGTACCATGTATAAGGTAACTGAATCGCAAAACACATCCACTAACATTTTTTCTAAAGTTGGAACATGAATTTTATCCTTTGAATTAGGTTTTAGGGAAACTTTCTGTTTTGGTGAACGGCTAATGAGTGGTTTGATGACGATGGAGATTTCACCACCTACATACCTTTCCATGATGTCTTTATTAGGATCGAGATAAACTCGAAATTGTTTGGATTCTGAATACGCATTGAATACTTCTTCCACGAAATCCCTTTCTATTTCTAACAAATAGAAGTAAGTACTCATTTGATGCCGGGTAAAATCATTGAACCATTCGGTACTCCATAAACAGTAATCTAGGTTATGAAATTCCTTGGCTACAATTTTTGATAGCTTCACAAGTTTTTCGGAAATAACAGGAATATACTTCTGGCTATTTGAAATACGGTAAACCCCACGTTTTATGGATTTTATGATATTCTTATTTAGTAGGTCATGAATACGCCATGATAACGCCGTTTCGGTCATTTCCGGATCGAATTGCTTTAAAAAGTCGAAAAGCGCATCTCGGTCGAAATTATCCTCTACCTTAAAAGTCTCTTTAAGCTGTTTCTCTATGAACTTTATCATCATCTATAATTAACCATCAAACCATATTGGGTGGCGTTATTTTGACAAGCTATAATCGACCAATTATGCAAATATAGTGGTTATTTTTTAAATAACTATAATTAGCCACATAAATATATTTGGTGGTTAATTATAGGATTTGGCATTTCTATTCAGGCGGTAGTGAATTATGAGTTATGAATGGTGAATTATGAATTAACCGCTTCATGCTTTTCGCGGAAACGAGTAGTGAAATCAATCATTATGTCGAGTGGGTCTTCTCCGAAGTAATTTAATTGATGGAATGCCCAGTGTAGTTGAGCTGAGATAGTATAGTGAACAGCAATAAATTCATTCATGTTTTAAGGGTAGATTGCGCACAATGAAACTTCTTTTTCCATGTTGAAGTTAACGGTGTTTTCTTGTACATTTATAGCTACTCTTCCCTTGGATAAGAGATT
>CBFHGY010000162.1:0-2864 GCA_965655465.1 Bacteroidia bacterium
TTAGGCTGGCTGCAATCTATTAGCGGAGATGCATTTACAGAACTACGTATGTAACAAGCGACCCAGATAAATGATCTAAAATTGGTGTGATATGCGGAGAATAATTAAGACATTTGCCGCATTTTTGCGGAGAATGATAATTAATGAAAAAAATTCAATACTTTGAATTTTCTTTAAGGGAATTTGAACAAAATCATCAAGTTTTAACGGAACTCATTAAAGTCCTCACAAAGAATAAAGGGACTGATTTAAGAAAAGAATTGGGTTTAGCCAGATAGAATAAGATATCCAATTCAATATATGCCAGTTTATCAAACGGAAAATCAGCTAGCATACCTGCCCAGCTACAAACACAGGGCAAACACAATAAGCTGGATTGTGTTCCGCATAAAAAATATTCTTACATTCTCGATTGGGTTCCTTGTAGGCATTGGGTTTAAAACCTTTTACGGCGTCTTCTCTGAGAACATTGTGAGTAATGTACAACGTCACATACTAAATTAACAGAATAAAAAGATTAATTGACCCCTTGCTTGTCCCAAATATTTGTTAAATTTGGGACGAAATTCAGCCAATGGAAAGACCAAAAGTCGAAAATAAAATTGCAGAAGCGGTGAAAAACTACCCAAAAGGTAGTGTTCTCTTTGTTGACGACTTTTTAGACTATGGCAATCCTGAAAGCGTTAAGAAAGCCTTGTTGCGCCTGAAAGAAAAGGAGATTCTTGTGCGTTTAGCTCACGGAATTTACTTATATCCTAAAGTTGACAAAGAACTTGGCGTTCTCTTTCCATCTACTGAAGAAATAGCCAAAGCCATTGCAAGACGGGATAAAGCGAGAATTGTTCCGACAGGCGTTCAAGCCTTAAATAAATTAGGGTTATCAACGCAAGTTCCTATGAAAGTGGTTTACTTAACTGATGGGGCTGCAAGAACCGTAAAAATTGGTAAGCGAACTATCACATTTAAAAAGACAAGCCCAAAGAATCTTTCAATAAAAGGAGAAATTTGCGGTTTGGCTATTCAAGCACTTAAAACCATTGGTCAAAAAAAGATTGATGAAAAAATAATAGAAAAAATCCAAGCCATTCTAAAGAATGAAAAGAAAGAGACAATAATAAACGATGCAAAACTCTCTCCTGCTTGGATAAATAAAATATTAATGCAGGTAATTGAATGAATACAAATTGGCTAAAACTATCAAAGAAAAGAAGGATTGAATTTCTCAATCAGGCAACAGAATTAACAGGTTTGCCAGCCTTTGCCATCGAGAAAGATTGGTGGGTATCATTGTGTTTAAACGCTTCATTTTCTTTGCCATATAGCGAACATATTGTATTCAAAGGCGGAACTTCTTTAAGTAAGGGATGGGATTTAATTGAGCGATTTTCAGAAGATATTGACTTGGCAATTGACCGAAAATTTTTCGGATTTGAAGGAGATGTCAGCAAAACACAAATAAGAAAGCTTAGAAAGCAATCATGTGAATTCATCTCGATAGAATTGCTCAAAGACTTAACACAAACTTTGGCAGATTGGGGAGCAATAACAGAATGCAAGTTATTTGCACAACCAGTTAACGATTCAGACAAAGACCCGCAGGTAATTGAAATCCATTACAATTCGGTAGTTGACATTTCGGATTACCTACCTCAAAGAGTTTTGATTGAAATAAGCTCCCGTTCCTTAATGGAGCCAACAGAGAAGCGTGAAATCAATTCGATTTTGAGTGTAAACTTTCCACAGTTGGATTTTGCAGCAGATACTTTTACAATTCCATCAGTTCTGCCCCAGCGAACATTCCTTGAAAAGATATTCTTGCTTCACGAAGAATTTTCGCAAGAGCCTGAAAAAATTCGTATAAACCGCCTTTCAAGGCATTTGTATGATTTGGAGAGATTAATGGATACTCAATATGGTGTAACAGCACTTCAAGACAAAAAACTTTATAAGAACATCGTTACTCATAGAGAAAAATTTAATCCATTGAGAGCTCTTGATTATGGCAACCACATTCCTGATAAAATCAAAATTATACCACCAGAAACAGTTATAAAAGAATACGAGAAGGACTATTCAGAAATGACCAAGTTTATGATTTATGGGGAGGCGTTGACTTTTGACAGATTGGTAAAGAGAATTTCAGAACTTCAAAAACGAATAAATGAGATAAGATGAAAAGAACCACTACCCACAACAGAACCTACCCAAAAGTGGCGGTTAAGTGGTTAAATTTTGAAAACGTACTCTTTTTTGGGGGGCTTACTCATAAGGAACTTGCACACCAACGGGGCCGCCCTAAACAAAAAAAACACCCACATTTCTGTGAGTGTTTCTAGAGTAGCGAAGGGGGGAATTGAACCCCCGACCTCAGGGTTATGAATCCTGCGCTCTAACCACCTGAGCTACCTCGCCAAATAAGGCTGCAAAAATAAGCGTTACTTATAATATACGCAAATCAAAATTCTATTTTTGTAAAACTCGCTCCAATGACGCCATTACCGCATCAGAACTCAGTTCCTCCATGCACGATATCCCCGTTTTACACTGTCCTAAATAAAAACACTGGCACGGTTTCGGCGGCTGAATGATTTCCCCCTTGTCGAATAAATCAAACTCGTGCGGATTGAAAATATTGTTCATTAACACAATTCGTTTGCCCAAACCTAAGGTTAAATGCATGCCCATCGTTACCTGCGTCACCACCGCATCGCACTGGTCTATCAAGTTGATGAAGCGATTCAATGCGAAATTTCCCAAATACGCCGCGCCGCTGCCTTCTTGTATCGATACATTGCGCTCGTGTTCCTGACTTCCCCCCAACAATAATGGATGATAACCCGCATCTTTTATCATTTTGGCCAATT
>CBFHGY010000163.1:0-2859 GCA_965655465.1 Bacteroidia bacterium
ATAAAGGAGGAATAATTTCCTATAAAAATACAATGAAGTGGAACATGTACGGGTGATATGTCTAAAAAATCAATCAAACGCTTCCTTTTTATTAACCATTAAGGATATCAAAATGTTTGCAAAATTTCAAACAAAATGCCCAAATTTAATACCCGTAATTTCTATAAATCAAATATATTATACATTAATGTTTATTTGGATTTTTTTAAATTATCGTTTTCATTGAATAGCGCATTTTATTGGTCCATAAATTGAGGTATATCAAAAGGTATTCCAATTGAGATTACTATCTTTGTGAAAGTTATGTCGAAATCATCAAGATTCTTTAGTTTATTTACCTTTGTGCTTTCATTGCTTGTATTTAACGATGCTTTTGGTCAAATTGGAATCGGAACTACCAGTCCAAACAGTTCGGCTATTTTAGATTTAAGTAGCACCACGAAAGGCTTTTTACCCCCAAGAATGACGGCAAGTCAGCGAAGTTCCATATCGAACCCAACATCAGGATTATTGGTTTATCAGACAGATGGAGTTACCGGTATTTACCAATATAACGGAACAAGTTGGGTACAATTAAAAGATGAAAATATTGAACCCATTCGAATATTTACATCTAAAACTTCAACCCAAACAATTCCCAATGTTACCACTACTACTCTTACCGGATGGTCCACACCCGTATTAAATAATGCCGGATCTTCATGGAATGCCACCAACGGAACTTTTACGGCTCCAAGAGATATGAAAGTTTTGGTTGCGTCCAATATAGTATTTGCAAGTCATGCGACAGGCACGAATGAATATTCCGTGAGGTTTTATGTAAATGGAAATGTAACTTCCTGTTTTGCCTACGAATTTGGATACAATCAAACCCGTTATATGCCCGTTAACGGCGCTCAGGGAATTATAGACCTTAGTTCTGGTGATGTTTTAACCGTCAGAGTGTTGCATAATAGTGGAGGAAATTTGAATATCCATTCCAATGGCAACTCATTGTCGATCGCAGAAATAAATGATTTTAAATAATGAATTGGAATTATTTCATTTTGGGATTGATGATGGTTTTGAGAACTTCATTACTTGCACAGGTAATAATAGGAACTAATTCAAATCCACAGTCTTCATCGATACTTCAACTAGAATCTGGTACTCAAGGCTTTAAATTGCCGCAAATGACGGCCACAGAGAGATTAAATATTGCGTCTCCCGCTGAGGGCCTGATTGTATTTCAAAATACCAGCCCATCAGGAGTGTATGTGTATACGGGAAGTTCCTGGAAAGTCCTCAACGCAAACGATACCAGTTTAATTTCAATCTATGTGGAAAATAGCGGAGGACAAACGATAAATCAGATAACGTATGCGGGATTGACTTCTTGGGATGTACCTTTTGTTGATAACAGTTCGGGTGCTTGGAACCGGACAACCGGAGTATTTAAGGCTCCTCGAGATATGAAAGTTTGGGTGAGTGGCAGAATTACCTTTGGTATCCACAATCAAGCGAATGCATTCGAGTATGGCGCGGGAATTTGGGTAAATTCCAACAATTACACCCCCTTCACGTATGCGTTTAGTAGCGGCTCAACTTCATCGAACTATAAAAGCCTCAACGGAATTAATGGCATTATATCTTTAAATTCAGGAGATGAACTTCAACTTTGGACGCGACATTCGGCCTTGAATTCTTTTGGAAATCCTACTGCGCTTACTACTCATTCAAACGGTACTTATTTACTTATAAAAGAATTACCCAATTTTAAATAATTGGAAATTCCTTTTATTGAGAGATTTTAAGGCGAAGTATTTTTTGGCTCAATACAATCCAAGAATCTCAACTCAGATTATGGATTTTGCGAAAAATCCGAAATTGTTTCCTTGGAAAATTTATCGCTATTTTGCAAGCAACGATGAAAACTACTCCCGAACACAACGCCAAAATAGAACGCATGCATTTCGGCTCAATATTTCCACTTTACGTAACAAAAGTGGAGCGTAAGGGTAGAAACATTAGCGAATTATATGAGGTCATTGAATGGCTCACGGGCTATAATTCTGAGAAGGTTCAGGAACTAATACGTGAAAACGTAACGTTTAGTGAATTTTTCGAAACTGCCCAATTGAACCCAAATGCGTCGCTCATTACGGGTTTGATTTGTGGTTATCGCATCGAAGAAATCGAAAATCCCTTAACCCAAAAAGTTCGCTACCTCGATAAATTAGTCGATGAACTTGCCAAAGGGCGAAAAATGGAAAAGATATTAAGAAAAATGTAAATTGGGTAAGGGTATTTGTTTAATACATCTTAGCATTTTTAATACATCGGGCTTACAGCCTATTTTAATCGCAGTCATTAACTTTCTCACTCCCAAGAAAATTCACCGAATTTTCGAAAGGTATTTTCCAAATCCGGGGTTTTAACTACATGCAATCGGATTCGAATATCGCCACCCGATTGCTGGACCACCTCCTGACTCTCGTGTATGGGTACTGCCAATACCATACTTGCCGCCCAGCCGCGAAACCACCGGTACACCCATTCAACTTTGGCAGGCTCACCATAACTTCGATACATACCTACCCGGTATTTGAATAATTGCTCAAAATTTACAGCCGCTGCTAAGGTTTCCCAATTATAAGTAACAGCAATGTCCTCATCATTGATCGCAATATCTACCCGTCGATGAATCCGATCAATCGGAAAATGTTCCACATTTTCCTCCCGAGGCTCTTTTTCTCGACGTAATCCAACCAAATAATATCGACCCTCAAAAACCCGGACCTGTAAAGGGTATACACAACGGTAAACCAGTGTGTCGTTGAACTCTGAAATGGCCCCACGATCCACCTTGTAATAATTAAA
>CBFHGY010000164.1:0-2857 GCA_965655465.1 Bacteroidia bacterium
CATCATCGCCAGTACTGTGATTTCAACGGTCGGAACTTTTTTACTGATTTTGCTTTATAAAAACATCTTCAATAAGTAATGCAAGACCTAAATAAAAATAGATCACGGGTATTTATAGCTATTTTTATCTTATTTTATTTAGTTTACTTAGTAAAGGTAGGCAGTTTACAACTGTTGGGCGATAGGTACGAAATCAAAGCAATTAATAACGCTTTAAATAAAATCACTCTTTATCCATCTCGATCGGTTATATACGATAGAAACCACAATATCATTGCAAAGAACTTTGTGATGTATGATTTATTTGCATTTCCCCGAGAAATTGACTCTACAAACAAATCGTTTATTTGCAAAGTGCTTCAAATTGACACTGCTAATTATGAAAAATTATTATTAGAGACTTGGATCAAATCCCGAAAGAGGAGAAAAAACAATGCGTACGATCGTTCTGCTTTATTTTATTCAAATTTATCGGAACAGCAATACACCGTTTTACGTGAAAATCTGTATCGTTTGCGTGGATTCTATGTAGAACCTCGCACCGACAGATCCTATAATATACAAGGTGGTGCGCATGCTTTAGGTTACCTCGGCGAAGCCAGCGAATCTCTATTAAAAGAGGATGCCTATTACCAACCGGGTGATTTGGTTGGAATTACGGGAATTGAAAAATATTATGAACCTATATTTCGAGGAATTAAGGGGGTAAAAACCGTTTGGCAAGATCGAACGTATAAAGAACGGGGTGCCGTTAATAACGATTCTTTTAATATAGCAGCGATTTCTGGTCCCGATGTCATAAGTACCTTAGACCTAAACCTCCAACAATATGCGGAATTGTTATTCAAAGGCAAAAGAGGAAGTATTGTGGCCATCGAACCCCAAACTGGAGAAGTTTTGGTTTTCGTAAATAAGCCCGATTTTGATCCGAATGAATTGGTTGGTAAGGAACGTAATCGCTCCTTTCGAAAAATGTTAATTGACCCCAAAAAACCCTTATATAACCGAGCTGTAAAAGGAGTATATCCTCCTGGAAGTACGGTAAAAACCGTATTGGCGTTGATCGGTTTGCAGGAGGGTATTATCGTTCCCAGCACCAGAAAAGGTTGTGCAGGAGGATATCGAATGGGCAGTATTGTTATTGGATGTCATGGACATCCAAGCCCGCTGGATGTCGAAGGTTCTATTCAAATTTCTTGCAATGCCTATTATTGTGATCTTTTCCGTGAAATCATAGACCATCCTAAATACGGAAATGTTCATGATGGTTACAGAGTTTTAGAAAAGCACTGGCGCAGTTTTGGACTGGGTAATCCCACGGGGATCGATTTATTGGGTGAAGATGGCGGCAGTATTCCCACCGTAGAAGGCTTAGCTAAGAGGCACGGTAAAAAATGGCGTAGTTCTCAAGTGGTATCTTTAGGTATCGGTCAAGGTGAAATTTTATTAACTCCCTTGCAATTAGCAAATGTTGCTGCGATTATTGCCAACAGAGGATATTACTACACGCCTCATTTGGTAAAATCCATAGAAGGATATAGCGATTTAAAATGGAACGAAAAATTCAAGGTAAAGCACACAACAACAGTTGAATCCCAGCATTTTGAAACGATAATTAATGCAATGAACAAGGTATTACAACCTGGAGGAACGGCAAATGGCACTGGGATTCCTGGGATTGAAATATGTGGCAAAACGGGAACTGCTCAAAATCCACATGGAAAAGACCATTCACTTTTTATTTCATTTGCTCCTAGAAATAACCCCAAGATCGCGGTCGCTGTAATCGTCGAAAACGCAGGTTTCGGTTCTACCTATGCTGCCCCTATTAGTAATTTAGTTATAGAAAAATATTTAAATCCGGATACCACCACGAAGGTACCTTATCTTTTAGAGCGACTTAAAAACAGTGTTTTAGAACCCCAATGAAATATCAAATTGCACAAAATAGGGAGGGACGTTTAGACGGGATTGCAGTTATCCTATTTAGTTTGTTGTTAATAATTGGTTGGCTCAATATTTACTCGGTAACTTCTGATGTAACTCAAGAAGGATTTCAGATTTCAGCCATCGCTCTAAAACAACTTTTCTGGATTGGAGGTGCAATAATAATCATTACCGTTGTTTCCTATACGAATGTCGTTTTCATTAATTATTTATCCTATTATATATATGGATTTGTAATTTTATTGAATATTTCGGTTTTGTTTCTGGGCCGAGAGGTGGCAGGCGCAAAATCTTGGTTTGGTTTTGGAGGCATTGGTATCCAACCCTCAGAATTTGCCAAATTAGCAACCGCGATGGCTTTAGGTAAATTTTTAGGTGGGTACGGTATGCGCTTTAAAGGTTTTAAATCTATTGGCATTTCACTAGCAATAATATCCCTACCTTTAATTGTAGTTTTGGCCCAAAACGACACTGGAACGGCTCTGGTTTTTTTATCCTTTTATTTAGTGTTATATCGTGAAGGAATGCCTGGTTATATATTGTTAAGTGCCGTTTGGTTTGGAGTATTAGCGATTGCTTCCATATTTCTAAATAGCTATGATATCTCATTGTTTTGGCTTTACGGTATTTTTATTGTTTTGGGATTATTGATTTCCTATTTCTTTAGGAATATAAAGCAAATGTTATGGGCCATTGGCTTTGTCGTGGTAATAAGTATGGCATTTAGTACGGTAATAGGTTGGACCTACGATAAATTATTTAAAGAATATCAAAAAGACAGAATTGAAATTGTTCTCGGTTTGAAAGCTGACCCAAGGGGAATGGGGTATAATTTAGACCAGTCCAAAATTGCCATTGGAGCCGGACAATTAAGCGGCCGTGGATTTATGAATGGTTCCCAAACAAAAAT
>CBFHGY010000165.1:0-2769 GCA_965655465.1 Bacteroidia bacterium
GATTGAGATTTTAATCCAGAACTATTAAGTAGATTCATGCTAAAGGAAAAATAAATCATGATAGTGGGCAATAAAACGAATAAAATCCAATTAAAAATATCCCCACCCTGAGCACCAAATAGTTGTCCCTTTCTAATAGAAATTAACAATAATCTTAAGGCTGCAACCATATATCCGAAACTTAAAATAGCGAATGCTATTAAAAAAGATCTAAATGGAATAATTTGATCTGAAATAAACATTTGAAACGCTCCTAATGAATTGAATTGTTTTCCTTCTGGAATCTGAATTATTCCCATAATTAATAGCACAAATACCGTTAATGCGGGTATAAAATGAACCCAAAGGCGCCCACGAGATCTTGGGTTTCCTTTCAATGCGATTTCCAAATGTAAATATATCGAAGATGGAATTAGAAATTGTGTAGCTCCTAATGCCACTAATGGGAAAAATTTCGGATTCAATATATGATAAAAGTTAAATACCAACACCAACAACCTATGAGAAAATCCAAATAATATTAAGGCAAGAAACACCAACATGGGTTGTTTTTTGTACCCCGCGAATAAGAGAAAGACCGATAAAATTATCGAAAAAACGCCTATAACTACAGGAAAACCTTTATAAACGAAAATCAAACTCTGCATGCAACGAAGGTACTTAATCTAATGCAAAGCCCCTTACAAAAAGCATAAATCCAACACCTCAAATATGCGGAATTTCATGGTGATTTTCGGCAATATTTGAAATTTTCCATCATTATTTAAAATGGATGGTTAAGTCGTTTACCCGCTGATTATTATTGCATAAAATCAATACAAGTCATGAAAGTCAATCTACTCAAATTTGTTGCATTTGTCATTGTGGCAAATCTTCAAGGAATTTCAAATTCATTCGCACAGGTAAAAGCAGGCCCAACCTATGAAACCCTATTAAAAGAAGGAAATGCGCCTATATTCCCATGCCCAACGGACCCGACAAAACCCCTGACATTTACCGATAATGGGGTGGTGTATATCGCAGTGGTATTTAATGACATTACCAGTAACCTACCCAATTACTTGAATAAGTACAAATTACAAACCGCTAGTCCGAAAAGCAGTTCATCAAGTATCAGTATTGAAGGGAAAAAGGGTCGAGGTGTATTTAATGATGCAGCTTCAGATATTGATGTTACCTTCATACTACCTTATTATTCGGCGAAAGGAACCATATTTAAAGACTACCCCGCAATTTGGGTTGATAATAAAGGGATACCTATTTGTGAAAATGCCGCTACAAAAAATGTAAAATACGGAAAATGGGCAACTTGCAATTATTCAGGACCTATCATGATAAAGGTAAAACAAACTTCCTGCAGTGTTATTAAAGAAATCGCCGTTACCGCTACAAATATTGGAATCGGCACTATGACTGCATTTGTACCGGGTGGTAGCTCTACTGAAAAAATTGCCAGTAGTGGATTTTTAACTACCGCAGCGGGTTCCGCTATGGGTGTTGGAGTGGATGAACTCGCTAAACGCATTTTTGTAGATAAAAAGCTCATATACAATGGTTTTTTATCTCCTAAAAATTCAAAAAATGATTGTATGGTGATTGAAGGTAGTTGTACCAGTAAATTTACCGCTTCAACAAGTCCTACGGTATGTGATAGTCAAATCAGGTTAGGACGGGGATTGGCTGAAGCAACTGACGCAACAAAGAATGCTGGAAAAACCGTGGTGAAAGATATTACAAAAAGCAGTAAAAAGGCGGGTAAAAATATCAAAAAGGCTTTTAAATAATTAGGTAATCATATTCTTATAAATTACATCATTGGGCGTTCCTCCATGAAATTTTTTAATTGAACGGAGCATCGCGCTGTGCGATCCAAATCCATAATTTAAAGAAATGGATTCCAAAGTTTGATTTTGGAGTCCATTTTCTTTAATATGTTCTAACATATCCATGGTTCTATTGTAATTGCGAAAGTCTACAAATCCAGAGTTATTATGGTATTTAAATAAATAACGTAAATGATGTTGGGGGATTTTCAGGTCCTTTGAAAGCTCTTCCAATCCATAGTTTGGATTTCTAAAGGGCTTACGAATCAAAATAAATTCATTAATTCGTTCTATTAATCGTTCTATATTGGCTTGATCCTTATACAAAGAATGCGCGACGATCAAATTATCTGAATTGGTGCTCTCAATCCAACCTAAATTAATGTTTATATTTTCTTTAGGCACTTCCTGTCCCTGAAAAACTTCATTATCCCAAGGTTTCTCCGTAAAGTTCATTACGGGTTTTATAGATCTCAATCCTTCGGAAGTACCGATAAAAACGATCATAACTCCAATGAATATTGACTTCAATAAAATTGTGTTAGAACTATGAATTTGATAGTGGTTACTGTAATTTGCTTGTATTAAATTCATTAAATAAAATGAAAAAATCACCACAAGGGGTATAAAAAAAAACAAACAGGAATTAAAAATCAATTTTCCTTGTTGTCCCACCAAATTCCCCTTTGCGATTGCATCTGTAAATACCCTAAAGCACAATATGGTATATACCAGCGTTAAAACCGCAAATGCCGAAAACACAAAATGTCGAGGCAATAAACCAGGAAGCTTATTTTGAAAGTCGTCAAAATCCAAATAAACATAATCTAGATTCGTATTGAGGATAAAGCCCAGACTCAAATCTAAAAACACTAAAAATGTAGGTATAAAATGCATCCATACAACCTTGCGGGGCAAATCTCTATTCCCAGATATACTTCTTAAG
>CBFHGY010000166.1:0-2760 GCA_965655465.1 Bacteroidia bacterium
TCCTCTGAGCAATGCAGATTTTGATATCGTAATGGATTATATCGATGCCAAAACCAATTTGCGCACCTATTACAGGGTGCCGGAAGATGATACAATAGGAACTGGCTATAAAACCTTTAAATGCTGGCAGGGCGGAAATGACAGTGTTCTGTGGAAAATAGGTACCGAAAAAAAATACCGCAGAGGAGATTCTGTCACAGTTTTTTTTGATGAAGACGTACCAGGTACAGAAGGACCCATAACCATAAGGTGCATTACTTGCCGCAAACCCAATCCGAAATGCAAAGCTGGAGATGATGGTAGGGATACAGTAGTAAAGCAATATATAATACGTGCTTACCGAAAAGGCATTTATGATTCATATAACGGAGTTTTTCGAGGGTGTATTTCCGCCAAGCCAAGAGATACATTTAATGTAACTTTCCGAAATAGTGATTCAGGCGGTATATGGGCAGCGTATTATAATTTACCCAATGGGTATCATTCAAAGGCTATTGGCCCGCAGGCTTTTACACTTAATAAATATACTAATCGTTTTGCAACGGCATCAGATGGACCGGTTTTTCTTTTAAACAAGACTTTAGATAGCATTCATGCAGAAATTCCTTCATTAGACCATTGGGGCTATTACCCAGGACCCAATCCGGATCCAATTTATAAAAATCCAACAACTTTTAATGGATACAGAATAAAATAGTAAAATCAGGCTCCAGAAACTGGAACAATTGCTCAATAAATAAAGACAATGAAAAAACTATTCCACATCAGCCTACTCTGCTTTAGTTTGTGCAGTTTGATTATCATATTATTTCAAGGCTGCTGCAAGGAAAAATGCCAAGATTATACCAACCCAGAGTGTGAGAATTATGACCCATGCGATCCTAGATTAAAGGCAAATGCCGATTTTGAATTGTATGAATACAACGGCGGTAGTATCAACTATGAAACTGATACTATGGATGCCTACAATTCTATGTATGCCAAAGCCAAATACACAAACGACACAATTATTTGGATAATTGGTTCTGAACGGATTATTCAGAAAGACTTAATCAGAAGTAATTTACCCAACAACGCCTACACTTCGATAACCTGTATCGCCATAAAAACACATAAAAATTGCAATACCCAGCGTATTTCTAGAGATACATTGACAAAAAGGATGTATTGCAATGGAGTCTCAGATGACACTAGTGATTTCAAGGCGAAATGGCCTTGGTATGGTACTTATGAGGGTGTCGACTCAGATAATCCAAACAGGAAATACAGGGTATATTTCGGGCAAATCACCAAATACAATTGGCCCGCAATGACTCTAAATGGCATCCCATTTGGAATACCTCCTCAAAATCCATTCTACTCGCTAAAAGATGAACGTTTTTCCACAATGGGTAATCAGTGGGGATTTAAACGAATGATTTTTGGTGAAGGTATAGGAGGACTTGCGTTTAATGCTAATTGTGCATTTGGGGCCAAAGGTTGGGCTGTTCGAGAAGGAAATAAATTGACAATTTACTATAGTTACAACGAAACCTCCTACAAAGAATATTTAAAATCAGGAAAATTCACCACCAATAACCCTGAAATATTTTCTGAAGTTAAGAAATGGGAAGGCGTTAAAATCTCAAATGAAGTGCTTACAAGATGAAAAAAGCAATTTACATCTTACTAATTAGTGCTCTGTTTTATTGTTCAACGGTGATGGTTTCATGCCGAAAGGCCTGTTATGATTACAAAAACCCGGAATGTGAAAATTACGACCCATGCCGGGCCAATCCATTGAGTAATGCAGATTTTGATATTGTATTAGATTACATCAATCCCAAAACTAATTCGCATACATATTACAGGGTGCCGGAAGACGATACAATAAGAACTGGCACTTATAACTTTAAATGCTGGCAGAGTGGAAATGACAGTGTTCTGTGGAACATAGGTACCGAAAAAAGATACCGGAGAGGAGATTCACTCACAGTTTTTTTTGATAGTGACGTCCCAGGTACAGAAGGACCAATAACGATTCAATGTATTACTTGCCGCAAGCCCAATCCGAGATGCAAAGCTGGCGATGATGGAAGGGATACTGTGGTTAAACATTATATTATGCGTGCATACCGGAAAGGTATTTACGATTCATATAACGGAGTATTTAGAGGGTGTTTAACTGCCAAACCGCAAGATACATTTAATGTAACATTCATAAATAGTAAACCAGACGGAATATTTGGAGCGTATTATAATTTACCCAATGGGTATCATTCAAAGGATATTGCCCCATGGGATTTGACACTTAATAAATTAACTAATCGTTTTGCAACATCAGAAGATGGACCGGTTTTTCTTTTAAACAAGACGTTAGATAGTATTCATGTAGAAATTCCTTCCTTAGACCATTGGGGCTATTACCCTGGACCTAATCCGGATCCAATTCATAAAAATCCAACTACTTTTATTGGATACAGAATAAAATAGTAAAACTATGAGACAGAAATTACTATTCTTTATAATATTATTGTATGGCTTTTGTATCATTCAATTAAAAGCCCAAACGGATTCAAAATGCTACTCTGAAATCAACAACTCAACAACTAATCCAGCTAATCAAAACAGATTCCCGGGGAGAACCCTGGATTAATCTGGGTGAATTATTACTGGTTATAACATTAAGAAACAAGCAACATGATAAAAATCTATCACGTAACTGTCAATAATTATGTTGTATTTGCGAAATCTAATTTATTTCATGATAAACATCCAAAA
>CBFHGY010000167.1:0-2685 GCA_965655465.1 Bacteroidia bacterium
CAATTTTGGTAAAATATGCCCAATAGTAGAGTTCGCTATTTTTGATCTTGCTTGCAGCAGTATCGTAAGGAATTCCACGTTGTTCATACGCCGTTCTTTCTGTTGATTCGAGCTCCATAAATGTGGGTATTTCCGCCATTCGAAGACCTACAGGACCTACGCCCGCAAATTTATTGATGTCTTCATCGGAAAGTCCCGGTGATTTAAATTGAGCCATCATCTTTTTCAAAACCTTAGATTTCACCGATGCATTGGTGATATCAACAAAGGCCCTACCCTCTTCATCGATCATCACCAAGAATACCTGTTTGGGTATTTGTTGCTCGGTAGTAGATGTAGGAGTATCTAAGATAATTGGTTCGGGTGCTCTAAAGCTAGAGGTCAACATAAAAAACGTCACCAAAAGAAACGCCAAGTCTACCATTGGAGTCATATCCAAAGCAGGGGTTGAACGAGGCATGTTTACTTTAGGCATGTTTTATGTTTTTCTTTTTATACGTTTGGATAAAAAAAGGTAAATGAATTAAGCGGTAGCATTCGCTTGGAAGTTAGAGATAATTGAATATCCCGCCTCATCCATTGAATGCGTCATACCGTCGATACGGTTGGTGAAATAGTTATAAGATATGATCGCTAAGGTAGATGCAATGATACCAAAAGCGGTGTTTACAAGTGCCTCAGAGATACCCGTTGCAAGTGCTGCAGTGTCAGGTGCACCGGCATTCGCTAAAGCCGCAAACGCACGAATCATACCAAATACCGTTCCGATCAAACCGATAAGTGTTCCTACAGATGCACAAGTAGAAACCACTACCAAGTTACGAGAAAGCATGGGTAATTCAAGGCTGGTTGCTTCTTCTAATTCTTTTTCAATTGCCGCTTTCTTTTCGTCGCGATCCAAAGATGTATTTCCTTGAACAATAGAATAACGGGTTAAACCACTCTTAACTACGTTTGCCAAAGAACCTTGTTGTACGTCACAAGCTTTAATCGCACCGTTAATGTCATTCTTCGCCAATAAAGATTGCATTTTGTGAACAAAATCACTTGCATTTCCTTTACCAGAAGCCGCAGATAACGTAATGAAACGTTCGATACTAACAATGATAACCGTGATGTTTACGGCCAATAATAAAGGTACAATTACACCACCTCGGTGAATGATCCCTAAAATGTTTTTTGGATGTCCTTTTTCCACGATTTCTTCAGGCTTTAAACCAGCGCCTTCAAAATTTTCGGGATTTCCCATGATGAACATAAAAATTACGACACCCGTTAATAGGGCTACGAGGATGGATGCACCAGCAAAATAAGCGGCAAACAAATTCCTTCCTGACTTCTTGGTGTTTTTCTGATTACTCATTGTACAGATTGTTTTTAAAATGTTGCAATAATAACCCCGTAGGGACTTTTAAACAAGTGATTTTGTTAAGGTAAAACGAAACAAAGCCCAATTAATTTCTAAACGGCGGGTTTGTTAGTGTCATTTGTACGTCATGAAGCTTGCCCTCTATCTTCAATAAATGCTTTAAGTTGCTTTAAAGCATTGTAATAAAAGGCATTTATAAAAGAAAAGCCCAAATGGAATTTGGGCTTTAAGCAAAAAGAATATTAACAATGATTTAACATTGCAATCATTTAAGGCTTACTTTTCTTCTTCGTTGTTGACGTTCTGGACTTCGGCTTTTTTTGAACCTTCAATTCATTCGCCTTTATTAACAGCAGGGGTTTTATTTCTCTATCTAATTTTTTAATCCGTGCCGCTTTACTCCAACCTACCACCGCAGCAAACTGAGGCGCGTATTGCGCCATTAAATCATGCTCTGTTTGTTGCAATTCAAGGGCTTCGTTTATGTATTCTTTAGCATCTGATTCGCTCAAATTATCGACATCCTTCGCATACCATTTTCGACGAAAATTTCGTTTTGATGTGCGAAGCGCTAATTGATATTCATTATAAACACCCAAAAATTCTTCCAATTGTTTATCGCTAACGTTTAGTTTTGATTTCCAAAGCTCTTTTCGGTATTCCTTTACAACATCAATTTTATCAAGTCTACTGCTGTCGATGTTTTGTGCTGGCAACAACCCGAAACCGATAAACATTAAAAATATGAAAATCCCTTTTTTCATAATTCATTTTCGAAAAAGAGTTCATCTTCAAGTTCCATGACCAATAGCCCGTTATTTTCTAATATCACCATACTCACTTTGGACTGTTCATCCATAGCAGTAAAGTGAGGCAATGCCACTTGTTCTGATTCTGGGGCTTCTTCAGTGATCAAATCGTTTACCAATTGGGCTTCAGTAGGAAGCGACTCCAAAAGAATGGATTCTGATAAAGGAGCTGTTGCCTTTTCATTAATATTCGCAACTTGAATGGTCGTAGCATGCGTATTTTCCGCCATTTGGTCAATGCTTACAGGAGCCTGTATCAGGCTCCAAACCCACCATGCGGTAGCAATAGCAGATAAAGATGCCACAAATCCTAAAATACTCGCCCAAGGCATTGATTTCTTATCTGACTCCGGAGCTGCCTGATTAATGGGAACATAATCTGCTCGCGACTCATCAAGCAAAGCTGCATAACGTGCTGCAGCTTCGGCACGTTTGCGTTCAATTTCCCTGTCACGCAATCTTTCTGCAGAAAGCTCCTCCTCACTCAGATCTTGTGCATTAGAGGAT
>CBFHGY010000168.1:0-2645 GCA_965655465.1 Bacteroidia bacterium
TCACACTCAGCAAAACTGCTATGCCTGCCTGCTAATCGATGAAAATGGAACCTTACAATATTGGGAAAAAGCGCAAAAATTAATTCTCCAAAAATTCAGGGAACGCCTTACCATTCCTGAAATTGCTAAAGAAATAGGTACCAACCAGTGTTATTTGAAACGAGGTTTCAAAATGTATTTTGGAGAAACTGTTTTCAACTATATCCTAAAACTAAGAATGAAAGAAGCAAAATTTTTAATTGTACAAAACGTTCGAACTCCGATCGCTGAAATAGCAGAATCGCTTGGTTATGCTTCCTTGAGCAGTTTTTCCTCGGCTTTCAAGCAGTTTTACGGATTTAGTCCGCAAGATTTACGCCGCAAGCGTTAAGAATTGCGCATTTCGAAACCGGTATTCCCGATTTCGCAAACCTACTCACACGAGGGATTCTCAATTTTGTTCCCGTATGAATGTAATAAAATCTATAAGTGCAATAAGTATCCTTTTAGGATTGCACGCGTGCACATGGGCACAAACAGATACCGCAGAATTGCTCCAATTAACCCCTGTGGAAATAAGCACCCAAAGAGGAACCTATGTAAGCGATACTCAATTTTCCGTCGGAAAAACGCCCACTTTTTTCCTGAATCAATCTCAGGTTTGTGTATCCATTAATAAGGAGATTCTCAAGAATCAAGTAATTATCGACTTGAAATCCGCCCTGGATAATGCCACCGGCGTATCCCGTCTTTGGGAGTCCACCGGAAGGGTAGGCGACGGGGCTTCCTACTACAGCATGCGCGGATTTGCCGTGCAGCCAACACTTTTAAACGGCATGCCCGCCCTAACCCAAACAGCAGTAGATCCCGCCAATATCGAATCCATAGAAGTTATAAAAGGACCCTCGGCCACCTTGTACGGTGCGGCGATTACGAGTTATGGCGGACTCATAAACATCAACACTAAAAAAGCGTTTAACCGATTTGCAGGAGATATTTCCTATACCCTGGGAAGCTTTGGACTCAATCGTTTTCAAGCCGATGTCAATATTCCCTTAAATGAAAAAGGAGCATTTCGGATGAATTTCGCCCAGCATGAACAAGGCAGCTTTCAAGACGCGGGTTTCCAAAAATATATATTCTTTGCACCCTCGATGAGGGTTCTAGCCTCAAATAAATGGACCATTTACGTGAACGCCGAATATAAAAAAGGCCGATCTTCCAATGCGCCTATGATATTTTTGAATCGTTATGCCCCACTATCATTCTCGGATTTAAACCCGTTCAATGCCCAATACCTTAAATCTTTTACCTCCAACGATTTGGCAATGGAAACCGAGAATTTCAATCTTCAAGCACAATCTTGGTTTCAAATTTCCCGAAAATGGAAATCTCAAACCCTCATTTCAAGCAGTCAATCGAGCTCTTCCGGGTATTACCAATATCTGTGGGATGCAAGCAATGGCAATGATTTTACCCGCTTTATCAGTCATGCTGCTGGACAAACGCAGTCGCGTGGGATACAACAAAATCTACACGGTGATTTTTTGCTGGGATCCTTGAGAAATCAATTGTTGCTGGGTTTGGATTATTTTGAGCGCGATATTCAAGATTATGGATCCGCATGGATTGCCAATGGGAAAGTGGCGTTATTAACGGGAACCGATTCGGGCATCTTGAGTACGGCCTTTATGAATCAAGCTCTGGCCGGCAGGTCTCCATCTAACGCTAAAGTATCGCTCAATAACACCGCATTTTATCTCAATGACTTAATTCACGTGAATAAAAACCTCACGTTATCCTTAGGAATACGCATCGATAGATTTGCCGGCAAACCTACTGCATGGTCTTCCGAAACTATTGAATCACAATATACGCAATCGCCTCGATTGGGATTGGTTTATAAATTCTTAGATAATCAATGGGCAGCATTTGGTAATTACCAAAATGGTTTTACGTATGTTGATCCCGCTCGTGTTGCGGAAGTAGACGGTTCTAACCCACGTTTGAAAATTTTTGACCCTGAACAAGCTAATCAGGCCGAGTTTGGAATTAAATATACGCCTAAAAATACCGCTGTTCAGTTCACCGCCAGTGTATATAACATACAGGTAATGAATGTGGTAATGCCAGATCCAACCAATATCAATAATTCCATACAAGGCGGAGAAGTGCTCAGCGAAGGTTTGGAACTTCAAGCATCCGGAAAGCTGAGTCCCCATATTAATATTATGGCCGGATTTTCGCATAATCGAGCCGAAGTCGTTAAAGACGATGCCGCTGCGGGCTATGTTGGAATGCGTCCAGAAAGTGCAGGTCCTTCCAATCAAGCGAATGCATGGCTGCATTATACAACGCCTTGCAAAGGGCTTTCCATCGGTGCGGGAATAAATTATGGCAGTGAACATTTTACCCTAAATCGTAAAACTACCGGCACTTTCGCCTTACCCGCCTATACCATTTATAATGCATTGATACAGTATGAGAATGAACATGTGGGTATTTCTTTGAAAGGCAATAACTTGGCAAACACCCGCTATTTCTCAGGCTGGTCTACCGTTACGCCACAAAATTTGCGTCAAATATTGGCGTCCATCCGATTCAAGTTTTAATGAAATTCGATAAACCTCTTTTTCGGAAAATACACAGCCTGCTCGGATTAAGTT
>CBFHGY010000169.1:0-2641 GCA_965655465.1 Bacteroidia bacterium
AAATGGGCCTCGAATTGATCCAACGCATGGATATTGGGTGGGTATATTTTCCCCAAACCTTTAATATCCAAAATTCGCTTCGTTCCTTGAATCAACTCGTGTTTTTTTTGTGGAAGCGCGTTTAATAGCTCCTGAACATACGGATGCGGTTGCGTTTCCAAGACTTCCCTCAATAAACCAGTTTGAATCCACTTCCCTTTCTTTAATACCGTAATTTTGTGGGCATATTCAGCCACAATATCCAATTCATGGGTTACCCATATTAAAGTAGCTTGTAGTTTCTTTACCACCGCCAATAAATCATCCAATACTTTTTTCCTTGAGAAAAAATCCAAAGCTGTAGTGGGTTCATCGGCCAAAATAATTTGTGGCTTATGCAAAGTCGCCATGGCGATGACCACCCGTTGCCGCTGTCCACCACTTAGCTGATGCGGGAATGATGCCAGGACCCTTTGGGCATCAGACCCAAGTCCCACATCATGTAAACGTTCAATTATTTCGCGATTACTGTTTTTAAGTGCGGGTTCAGCATGTATGTTCCACGCTTCTTGCAATTGGCGTCCGCAAGTCATTTGCGGATTGAGTGCACTCAAGGGCTCTTGGAAAATCATTCCAATATTTTTTCCTCTTTGCGCTCTCCATTGTGCTTCCGTCCAATCCAAACTATCCGAATCGGGTGCATTGGGTATTTGAATATTTATGGCACCAGAAGTTTGAATATTTTCCGGAAGAAGGCCGATAAGCTGCTTGAGCAAAAGAGATTTTCCACTACCGCTTTCTCCAATTATTGCATGAATTTCGCCGGCATTAGCCCTAAATTCGGGCAAATCCAACAAGGTTGATCGATGGGTAGTAAACTTAAGATTTGAAATTTTTATGGGCTCAATCATGCAGTGGCAAAGTTAATCAAGTTTCGATAAGGGCAAAAAAAAGGCCAAAACCTAGCGGTTTTGGCCTTAAACAATCTTATTATAGGCTTTATTCTACCGTTAAACGGATTGGAATTTCACGCCAAGAGACCACAAAACGACCTTTGTTTTGACCGGGAATCCAACGAGGTGAGCGTTTAAGCACACGTATGGCTTCTTCGGTAAATTCAGGACAACTTTTTGTTTCTTCAATTGCGGAAACTTTAGAGATACGACCGGTTTGATCGACAACGAATCGCAACACCACCGAACCATTGATACCTTCATCTTGGCAACGAACTGGATATTGAAACTCATTTCCCACATAATCTCTGAAAGCCGTTTCTCCACCAGGGAATGAAGCTTTTACAGCAACATTCGCAGTAGGTCCTTCATCTCCTCCTTTTACAGGGCCATTTTCATCACCACCTAAAACTGGAGCGGTTGGATCAGCGATACCCTCAACATTTTTAACCCCTGTATTCGAAACCACATCCGGTGGGTTGATGGGAGCATCTTCCTCTGCATCTGGATTGATTTTGGGGGCCACATACGCTTGTTGAGCAACCGGTTCGGGCTCCTTTAATTTGGGTGGTTCTTTAGGTTTTTCTTCCTCTTCTTCAATTGGAGACTCGATATCGTCTAAATTGGTAACAATTTTTATGGTTTTTCTTTCTTTAGTTTCCGCTTCAGAAAGAGCTGCAATAATCCGAGGTCCCGAGGCAATTAATAAAGCTAAAGCACAAGCCGCAAGAGTTGCTATACTTTGAGACTTACGGAACATCATGCGTATTTTATACGCTCCATAATCTTTGAAACGATTTTCAAAAACCAGGTTCAACCTTGATTCAGCATCGGGCAAATCCCAACGATTGAATACTTTAGAGAATGCGTTTTCTTCCATAGTTTAGTTGATTAATTGTTCCTGAATTTTCGCAGCTTCAATAGGATCTAATCCAGGATCCACTACGAAATATTTTGCTACTTGAGTAATTAAGAACTCATCGACCACATCGATAATATTTTCGTAAGTGGCATCTTTATCGTGCTTTACTAGAACGACCAATTTAGATTTCAATTGTTCGTCTTTTGCTTGGCGTTCAATGCGGTTACGAGTTGCGGTATCGCCCTCTTTTGCTTCGGCAAGTTCAAGTTGTAATTTCTTCAGTTTATCTATAAGGGGAGCATTTTTCTCAATTAAAAGCTTTCTGAATCCGTTTTTGGTGTAATCGGTTCTGATTACTTCTGTTTCTTTATTGAGTGCACCCACATAATAGAAAATATTATCATTAGCGGTAAGCAGGATGGTTAACCCGTCTTTAATTTCCGGTGGTTTTACATTAGGATTGTCTTTCTCTAGTTTCTCAGGGAAAATCATCCTTAAAACCTTAGGCTTAGAAAAGGTAGAGGTTAATACGAAAAACGTAAGGAGCAAAAACGCCAAGTCTACCAGGGGAGTCATATCCACCCGTGTACTTTGTTTTTTGGCTCTTTTTTTCCCGTCGTTACCGCCGCCACTTTGTTGTATTTCTGCCATAGTTTTGGTTATTAACTTTCAGGGGCACTCTCCAAGCCCGTTATCATCTGAAATTCTTTAACTTTTGCTTCACGGAATACATCAATGATATACTGAATTTTATCCCATTTAGCGTTACGTGCGGCTTTGATTGAAAATTGAATGTAGTTTGACTTATCAAATTCCATATTTCTCAATTTCGCCTCTTCTTCGCGCT
>CBFHGY010000170.1:0-2639 GCA_965655465.1 Bacteroidia bacterium
TACTATTCTGGATGCGCCATTCTTGAATATCAGGATAGGTCGATCCTAAATAAATGGTGTGATACTATAATATTCGGGTTTAATAGTCAATCGATTTTAGGACGAGAAAACCCATAATAAAGCTGGCACTCTCAAACAGTGCCGGCTTTTTTCATATTGCATCAATAAAAATCTAGAAGAATAAGATTCTAAACTACTCAAAAGCGTGCGTCAGGGTTAATAAACCGTTATATCGCCGCTTTCATTGATAATGCGATTGCCTTCTACCGATTCGTCGAAAACAATCGAAATATTATACACGTAAACGCCTCTTGGAACGAATTCGCCTTTGGCATCTTTACCATTCCAGGCTACTTCAATTGGATTCTCGGCAATCTTTTCTCCCCATCTGTTATAGATGCGGTAACTGCCCGTTTTAATGGTACAATTGGCGTATTTACAATCGGTTCTGGGAAGCCACTCGTCATTTTTGCCATCTGAATTATAAGGCGTAAAAACATTAGGTACACAAATTTCACAATCGCAATTGGCTTGATACACGTTCACAAAATCCGTTCGCGATCCACAACCTGGAGAGGTGGTTGTTAAACTGATCGTGGTTGTTTCGTAAATGTTTTTTTCAGGACCGCTGCTTCCGTCTGACCATTGATAAAAGAAGGTTCCTGGATTGGGTTGGGTGCCTTTGAGGGTAAACAAACGTCCCCGGCAGAAATATTCGTTGTCGTTCAACACCTTAACCGGTCTATTTTCTTTTGATATTCGGAACGTATCACGAACGGTTCCGCAGGCGTTCTGCTTTACCAACCAATACAATCCTACCCTATCGAATGATTTGTACTTGGCCTTATCGCCATCGTTCCAGGTAACTTCTGAATATATATCCCAAACGTCTTGTTGGTGAAACAAGGGAAAATCGCACAATATCACATCGGATACATTGATTACTGGCATAGGGCAGAATCGGCAGCCAACAGTTTGCCTGAGTTGGGGAACTTGAGACGTAATGGGAGAAAAGGATTTAGTTGAAAGTGAAATTTCAGAGTATCCCTTTGTGGGTCTTTTGACCATTGCACTAGATTTTTTCGCTTGAACAGAATAGGCAATATTGGTACAAAAATCGGGGTCGCAGGGTTTAGTCCAAGCAATCGTTAAATGCGCCGTGTCTAGTGCGGCATCATTTCCCACCAAAACCAATCCACCATCGCGAAGAGGGTAACTGTTTCTCACGATAGGATCCGTTAAATCAGACACTAGGTTTTGATCTCCTACTTTCATATGATTAACGAACTCCCAATTTCCTAGAGAATCGATCTGCATGATGCCGTTGGCATGGATGCCATCTGCACGATTAACGCGGTAGAGAATCATTAATTTATCCCGATCGAAGTAAGCACGTTGCGCTTGTGACTCTACCGTATCATAGGTGTATTGCCAAAGAACCGAATCTTTAAGTACGTCGATACAGGCAGCCCAAACGCTATTTTTTATCGAATTCGGATCACTAATGCTCGTATTCAAGGAACCCACCATAAATACCCGAGAAGGATGTCGGGTTGAGCGCACAATTTCCTTTACCCGATAATTCATACTCGGTAATTCAGATTTAAAATATATGTTTCTCACAAAACCACCTACGCTATCAAAGAGCGTTAAAAAAGGTTGAAAACGAGATGATGCAGACGGAGAACCTGCGGGTAAATTTTCTTGATATTCACCGGCTACCAACATCGAATTCCCCCAAGAAATAATATCTTTAAAATAGCTAAAATTGCTAATAAACGGTAGTGTTTGCCCAACTGGTTCGACAAAGGCCCTGGCATCCAATACATTGCCAAATCGATTTAAGCGAACACAAACCGGCGTGTGGATTCCGTTAAAAACTCCCCCTACTACCCAAATTTCACCGTTACTTTTAACTTCTACATTTTGAAAAATCGCAGAACCCGGAAATCCGGGAATTTGATCTAGTTGACGTCCCCAACGATAGGTCCCATCTGGACCAATACTAGCAATCCAAGGGTAATATCCGATGGTGGGATTCAGCACATTAGCGATAATAAGCACACCTTGATCGTCTGTTGAAAACAATCTTGGGGGGGCTGCGAGGGCCATTTGAACATCGTATTGCCGATGCCATTCTAATTTACCGGTATCGTTAAATCGTGTAATTAGCAAATGTTTGGCACGGGCGGGATTATCATAGGTAAGTCCTACCGTCCATACACCCCGTTGATTTTGAATAACGTCAGAAACCGCGTGAGTTTGTTTATCGCTAGTATCAAGTGTAATAGTACTTAATTTATAAACTTCGGGATAGCCGCAATATTCTTGCGCTTTCAATGAATTCTGGAACCCAAGCAATAATCCTAAAAAGAGGAAAAACGGTAAAAACATCGTTTTATACATCAAATTTACCGATTTTGATTTTGTCATATAATTTTTTGCAAAGATAAAGTCCATTAACTGGTCTTAACCCTAAACTTATTTTATTACAATTAATTGCATCGAAAAGTTTTGCGCTTTTAGCAAATAATTACCTGCGGGTAACTGCGAATTTGCATTGATTGCAAATCTTCGGGGACTTACTTCTTGCGCTTTGAAAGGCAAAACCCTACCTAAGACATCGGTAATGACAACCG
>CBFHGY010000171.1:0-2609 GCA_965655465.1 Bacteroidia bacterium
AGAATTGAAAAAATAGACTCCCAAATCCAAGTAGTTGATAGCGTTGAGGAAATTGATGCGAAGGGATTTTACTTGCTCCCTGGTGTTATTGATGATCAAGTGCATTTTAGGGAACCCGGACTAACGCATAAAGCCGAAATCTATACCGAGAGCCGCGCAGCGCTCACTGGGGGCGTTACATCCTACATGGAAATGCCCAACGTAGTCCCACAAACCACCGATTTTGAAAAGCTAGAAGCCAAATATGCGATTGGTGCTCAAAGATCAGCCGTAAATTATTCTTTTTATTTGGGAGGAACCAATGAAAACCTCGATGTCCTCAAACAAGTAGATACCGAGAATGTGTGTGGCGTTAAAATTTTTATGGGAAGCAGTACCGGTAATATGCTTGTAGATGATGCACCCGTTTTAGAGGCCATCTTCAGGGATGTTCCAACACTCATTGCGACGCATTGCGAGTGCGAAACCCGAGTTAAAGCCCGTTTAGAAGTCGCTAAAAACACCTTTCCTTTGGGAATTCCCTCAGAACAACATCCCGTCATCCGAGATGCAACGGCCTGTTACTTGAGTTCCTCATTGGCCGTAGAACTAGCGCGTAAATACCATTCGCGTTTGCATATATTGCATATTACTTCGGAATTAGAAACCCATTTATTCCGGAACGATATTCCCTTATCTCAAAAAAGAATTACATCTGAAGTATGTGTGCACCACTTGCATTATACCCAAGCGGATTATGCGCGTTTGCAAAACCAAATTAAATGCAATCCTGCTATTAAGTCTCAATCTGATCAAGACGCACTTTGGGAGGCCTTGCTGGATGATCGTTTGGATGTGATCGCAACCGATCATGCACCTCACGCAATCCATGAAAAATTTGCAGAAAATTACCTCGACTGTCATGCAGGACTCCCCTTAGTACAACATCCGCTACTTTTGATGTTAGAAAAATATAAGGATGGTAAAATTTCTATTGAGAAAATTGCCGAGAAAATGTCGCATAATGTGGCAATTGCGTATAAGATGGTTGATCGTGGATTTATTCGGGAAGGATATTTTGCGGATTTGGTTCTGGTGAATCCAAATGCATCAACCTCCGTTACCAAGGATTCATTATTATATAAGTGTAATTGGTCGCCTTTGGAAGGAACGCAATTTTCGCATGCCATAGATAAAGTATGGGTGAATGGAACTTTAAGTTACTCGAATGGAACTATTGGGAAAATCAACGCTAAACGTTTGAAATTTGAGCGTGATCGTTAACGAAGACGTTGTCGTTCAATATAAAAATGATTCAGCACATGTTCCAAATCTTGCGAAACGTCGCAATCGTAGTATCTAATTCCAAGTCCAGCACTTTTTTCTTTAAGGGAATGAATGCGGAGGCTTTCGGCTTCTTGGTAGGCTTGCATGTATTCGGAAGGATGTAGTTTCAATTGGATCCCATTTTCTAAATCCACGAATTTTATTGGTTGATCTCCTAATTCCAACAAGCGCTCTTGGGGATGTTCGCTTATATGAAGCAGCATAACTTCGCATTTGAGAAAATGCAGATAGGAAAGGGTTTCCCAGAAGGATTCTTCGCTGTTCGTATTCGGGTCAAACAAAAAATCACTGAGTATAACGACCATATTTCTTTTTTTAACGCCTTTTAAAAGCATCGAATAGTCAAATTTAGAATTTGAGGTCTGGGGTGGATTGCCTTCCCAATAGGGCATGAATTCGCTTATACAATACTGCAAATGCGATCGGGTAGATTTCAGGTCAGATTCCCAATAAATTTGATTCTCTGAAAAAAGGGTGAATCGGAAGGCATCGCGTTGTTTATGCAACAAATGGGCCATTCCACTTGCGGCGAGTAAGGCAAATTTGAGCTTATGCTCTTGTTTTTCGGGGAATCGCATACTGGCAGATACATCGATCCAGAAATGCGCCCTAAGATTGGTTTCTTCAATGAACTGTTTGATGTATTTCTTCTCGGTTTTAGCGAGCAATTTCCAATCGAGGTTGCGTATATTCTCTCCAGGATTATAGGGCCGGTGTTCTGCAAATTCCACAGAGAAACCGCGCAGAGGGCTGTTATGAATACCCGTAATAAAACCTTCCATGGCCTTTTGGGCCAAAAACGACAAGTTGGAGTAATTGATTACTTCGTGCAGTTTCATGGAGGGTTAAAAAAAAGGCCGCGTAAAGCGGCCTTAAAGATAGGGTTAAGATTCTTATAATTGCGCTTCGATTTTAGAAGTAATTACCGGTTTTGCAACGGCACCTACAATTTTATCTACAACTTCACCGCCTTTAAAAACCAAAAGGGTAGGGATGCTACGAACGCCATAGTTCATGGCGATATCGGGGTTTTCGTCTACGTTTAATTTGCCAATTACGGCTTTGCCTTCGTATTCTGTGTGAATTTCTTCAACGATAGGACCAATCATACGACAGGGACCGCACCATTCTGCCCAAAAATCAACCAATACGGGTTTATCAGAACCCAAAACATCGTTTTGGAAATTGCTGCTTGTAAATTCTAATGCCATGCTGCAAAGTTACAACATTTATCTGTGACCTTTATCGCAATGAATAGGATGGGATTCTTCAACAAAACTATG
>CBFHGY010000172.1:0-2600 GCA_965655465.1 Bacteroidia bacterium
CATGAGAGATACGGTTTTTACGTTAAGTGCGCCGGCCGATAGGGAAAAAGTGAGAGAAAGCATCCATCAAATGGTGGCTACCGTGCAAAGTTATGTACCGGGCTATCGCCTGCATCAGGAGGTCCAGTTTGAAGATATTCCCGAAGATAAGCCGGTATTTATTGAAGGATTGGGAAATGTGCACGGACTAAAAACGACGGTTTTCCTGCAAGTAGAGGGGGCAGGACATTATTTGCCGGAGTATGCGGGTAACCTTGATATTATGACGAGTGCGGCGAAGGCGGTAGCAGAGGCGTTGTAGGGTGTTGGCATTTTGTTCACATTTTTGAATCGTTCACTATTTGTGAATGTTGTATATTTGTGAACATGAAAGGTGAAATTTTGCAGAATGCTTTGGATAACCTTAGTCGGAGCGCGGGTATTAATGCCAATCTAAAGCCATATAATGGATGTGAAGAGATTCTTGAGTTTGTGTTTGATGGCAGGGCAATTCCTTTTGTTGTAGATGTAAAAACAGAAATTGGAAGACATCAAGTATTTCAGTTACATAATAGCAAACTGAAATATAAGAACTTCATAGTGGTTGCGGGTTATATCTTTCCAAAAATCAAGGAAGAACTCCGAGAATTAGGTATTTCATACTTAGAAGCAAACGGTAATTTATTTATCAAAAATAAAGGCTGGTATTTTTTTATAGAAACCAACAAAAAAGTTCAATTAAAAGCGGGTAAAGCCAATCGTGCTTTTACCAAAACAGGCCTGAAAGTAATATTTCATTTATTATTGAATAGAGATTTGTTAAATAAAACACAAAGGGAAATTGCTGAAGAAAGTGGGGTTGGATTAGGTAATATTCCGCAAGTAATTGAGGGACTAAAAGAAACCGGATATATCATCCAATACAACAGAAAGGAGTTTGTATGGGAAAATAGAAAAGGTCTTCTAGATCGCTGGATTAATGCGTATGCAACGGATCTCAGGCCAAAATTATTAAAAGGCAAGTACGATTTTAAAAAGGACTGGCAAGCAATTCGATTAGATAATGAAAAGACAGTGTGGGGTGGAGAGCCAGCTGCAGATAAAATTACGAACTATTTACGACCTGAAAGATTTGTAATTCACACGAGCGAGAAACAGACTGATTTAATTAAAAACTACAATATTGTCCCTAATTTAAATGGAGAATTGGTCGTATTTGAAATTTTTTGGAAGCCACAAGGTGAAGTTGCACCGCCCATAATGGTTTTTGCGGAATTAATGCTAGCAGGTGGAAAAAGAAATAAAGAAACAGCTTTGAAAATTTATGATGAATATATCCAACCAATCCTATAAGGAACTTTCAATTCCTTTCTTTAAGGAGGTATTCGAAATTATTGACAAGGCCATGTTAGAACATCGTATCCCTTATTATTTAATAGGTGTAACGGCAATGGCATTAGAATTATTAAAAAAAGGTATAAAGCCAGGTAGAGGTACGAAAGATGTAGACTTTGCAATTATGATTTCAACGATTAATCAATACGAACAATTGGGGGATACTCTAGTTAACCATGGATTTAATAGAGTTCATAAAGCACCTTGGACGTTTTATTCCATGGTCTTTAATGTGGTTGTGGATATTTTGCCCTTCGGTGAAATCGAGGAACATGGCACAGTTCAGTTCATACAGCGTTATTCTGATTTACATGTTTTAGGATTTAAAGAAGTTCTTGAAGAGCCCGAGAAGGTAGTAATTGAAGAAAAAATAGTCAATATTCCTCCCTTAGCGGGGATGATAATATTAAAATTAGTCGCATGGAGCGATCGACCTGAAGAGAGGGAAAATGATATTGCAGATATACTTAGAATTATTATGCATTATTTCGATCACAATTTTGATGAAATTGTTGAACAACATTACGATACGTTTAATGAAGATAATTTTGACGAGATCTTAATCTCAGCGGAAGTTTTGGGTCGAAAGTCGCGAAGTATTCTTCAAAAATCGGAGGTTTTGGAAAAAAGAATATTAGGTGTTATAGATTCAAATTTGAACAGTAATCAAGAATCCAAAATAGCAAAAGATTGGGCTGTAAAAAAAGGTTGGGGAATTGAATATTCCTTAAGTATAATGAAGGCCTTCCGTAAAGGAATTCTTACAGTATCAAAATAACCGGCAACCTCACCCTTTCTGCCTCAACATATCCAAGGCCACATCTACAATCATGTCTTCTTGTCCGCCGACCATCTTGCGGCGGCCTAATTCTTCCAATATAGTTCGGGTATCGATTCCGTATTTCTGTGACGCCTTTTCCGCATGAAGCAGAAAGCTGGAATATACGCCCGCAAAGCCCAATGAAAGCGTTTCTCTGTCTACCCGCACGGGTCGCGCTTGTAAGGGCCTGATAATATCATCGGCCGCATCCATTAATTGGTGTAAATTGGATCCGGTTTCCACGTTCATCTTGTGAAGCGTAGCAATCAACACCTCCAAAGGCGCATTGCCCGCACCTGCACCCATACCCGCCAAAGACGCATCGAGTCGCGTAGCCCCATGTTCATAGGCCACTATGGTATTCGCTACTCCTAATGAAAGGTTGTGGTGACAATGAATGCCAATT
>CBFHGY010000173.1:0-2596 GCA_965655465.1 Bacteroidia bacterium
CCGCTGATAAAAAAAGCCCCAGTCATTTGGGGCTTTTTCTTTGTAAATCAATCTCTTTTATTTTTTCTGAATTTTGGATAATCACTCAAATTGGGGGGCGATAAGGGGTATTTAGCACTGTTTTAGCACTGTAAATCATTGATTTTCTATTCGAGTTTACTCCATACCCAAGCAATATTAGGGCTTCTGCCACTATCTTCAACTTTTCAGCTATAGCTGGCTCTCTAGTTTCTATTTGATGATAATTTCGTTAATTACGATCTATGATTTAAATCAAGTTTGCAAGTCTATCGTTATTTAAATCGTCACTTATCCAAAGTATGTGCTGATCGGGTCTTACCATTATAAATAAATCGGAATTCACCCCAAGATTCTTCCACTGTTGATCAAGATTAAGGTAATTCACTTTGACTGGGTAAGCAAAAGTCAAGGCCACATTTCTAATGTTATTTGATATGACAATTAAATGAAAAGTAGGCTCAGAAAAATGGTTAAAAAATTCTTCACCCACATAAGGCAATCTATCACCAGCTTTAAAATTTAACGTTTGCTTTGTGAGGGATTGTGACAAACTCTGTTTATTGTAAGAATAATCAATTTGCGAAATTTTCTTAAAAGCAAAGGTTCTAAATTTTTGATACTTTAACAATTTTGAAATGACGGGGATTAAAATGAGCTTTCTAACTGTGCCGATAAAAAATTGATCTCCAGCTAAATAAGTGAAACCGCCATCTGTTGATTTTAAAAGTTGATTTGCTATTGGTAAACGCTCTTCATTGTATGTCTCTAGCAATTTTTCTGGAGCATAATTTTTGATTACAAAAGCTAACTTCCATGCTAAATTATGAGCATCTTGTAAGCCCGTGTTCATTCCCTGACCACCTGCTGGACTATGAATATGTGCAGCGTCTCCTGCTAAGAAAATTCTTCCTTTACTGAATTGTTGCACAGACCTATGATGGAGCTTATAAATGGAACTCCATCCTCGATGAACAAAATCCATTTCAATGCCAGTAGTTTGTTTGATTATTTGTTCTAGTTTCTCAATATTAATTTCCTCTTGATCATTGAACAAACGTGGCAAGGTGCCGATAACTCTCATGTTACGGTCACCTTTCAATGGGAAAAATGTGATGAATTGAAAATCTGTAGGGGCTAATATGACCTTGTTATATGGTAGGTTCCAATTGATTTTTGTGTCGACCACAAAAAATTTGTTCTCATAAGTACCCCCATCAAAGCTCAAATTCAATTGATGACGTATTAGACTTCTTGCCCCTTCACAACTTACCAAGTAGTCAGCATCTATGGTTTCTATCACGTTGGTCGATATGTTATTTACAGTGATGGTAATCCCAGATTGCCTTTCCTCAAACGAAACAAATTCGTGATTCCATAAAATGTGATGGCCTTTGTTTATAAGATTGTTCGCTAGTAATTGCTCATTTTTACTTTGTTCAAAAGCATTCATAAAGTTGGGAAAGTCAGTAAGGCCTGATCCCAAGTTTTCTAAATTCACTTCCGCCTTGACTTTTCGATTTTGAATAATTTGAAAGCCAATTATCTCTGTTGACTGCTCTCTAACTAATTCAGACAATCCCAATTGCTGATATAATTCCATACTGCGGGCACTAACGGCCAATGCCCTTGATTGATCGGTTGGTCCAGTCTTTGTATCTAGGATAATGAAATCAATATCAAATCTGTTTAATTGATTAGCTAACATTAATCCTGTTGGGCCAGCACCTACTATAACTACACTAGTTTTCATTCTTGTTCTTGTTTAAAATAATTTGTAAGCTTTTTGCAAATTGTGTTTTCCCGTCTCCTAGTGGTTCAAAAAAATCTGATTCGACCTTTTTTATTACTGTAAAAGCATTTTTAAATGTCTCAATGCCTTTTGGTGTTATGGTGACATTTTTAGATCTGGTATCGACAACGTCTTCTTTACGACCAATTAATTGCTTCTCTTCCAAGGTTCTTAAGAGTTTTGATACCATCATTTTGTCCGTACCACTTTGTTTGGCAATCTCAATCTGATTGATTAGTTTGTTTTCGCTACTCAATCTGTAGATTGTTGCTAAAATGATAAATTGAGTATGGGTTATTCCAATTGGATCAAACTTTTGCTTCACTGCACGTTGTAATACAATGGTGAGGTGATACAATAGGTAGCCTATATTGTTGGATTGATTTTCAAGCTCTTTCATGATTTATTTATAGTTGTCGCAAATATAGTATGTTTGACAACTATGTCAAAACGAATATCCTATTATTAGCACTGTTTTAGCACCGTAATACTGTAACATATTGATATACATAGTATAGGGGAGAGTCCCTCTCTCCGCTGAATACAGTTCGCAACTGTTCGAAAAGTGTGTAAGTCCTTGATTTACACACTTTTTTTTGTTCTTTACTTTCCGAGAATGTTCGCGTTTGTACGCCGATTAGGTTTCCTATTCGTGACCCCTTTTTAAAAAAGCATAAGGGGTCACACGCAAACGAACAGATACGAACATAATAGGACTGAAAATCAACAAGATAAGCTCGGTTTAGCCGAGGGGTAAATGTAGTTTTGTAATCAAAATGGGGGGCA
>CBFHGY010000174.1:0-2580 GCA_965655465.1 Bacteroidia bacterium
CGCTACCGCAGTTTGGGGTATTATGTGGCCTATCGGATAGAGTTTTAAACGGTTGTTCCAGAGGACTCCAGGTTCCAGGCCTTTAATTTGATTGATAAAGGATTCCCCCAGACACGTGAATAAATCATGCGCGGAGGGAATCCTAAATGGGAATTCGAACTACTTGATACATTCAAAACGAATCCATCTGCGTTCACCTGTTTGTAATTGCAAATAGATCCAATATTGTCCGGTTTCAATAGATTGAAGTGAAACATCAAAATCATTTGAAAAGGGTCGTTGTTTTTGGATGCATTGGCCTAGGCTATTGTATAGGCTGTATTGGCCATTCAATCCCAAACTACTCACGTGTATAGATTCAACCGCTGGATTCGGGTATGCATTTATTTCAATGGCAGTCGATTTTTCGACGCTATTTTGCGTTTTTGGCATCACACGTACAAAAAAAGTATCCTTGAAATAGCTTCGGTTGGTATCTATTTCGCCATTAGAAAGTGTGCTTACCCAATCGGGAGGATTTAATTCTAAAACCCATGTATCTGTACCTGCTGATAAGCCATAAACATTCAAGGCGCTATCATTCTGTACGGAACATTGAGAATGTATGGCACTGTCTTGAATTCGGTAAGTTTTCATGTTTTTAAGAAAAATAGTATCTGCGAAAATCTCTGTTATGGGCAAAGAAACACTGTCGCCTTCTTCAACTTGATAATCAGGTAAACCATATTTGAAAACGCTTTTTTCAGCTTTGAAAAATAAAAAAAGCGTACTTTCTTTTTGGATGTTATAGTCGCTCAAAGTACGACCGTCTTGTAATGCCTTACCACCAAAAACTAAATGTTGCATGGAGGGGTCTATAGCTTCTTTGTCTTGAATTTTTGTTTTTACATTGTCTATGGTATCGGAGGGCTCCACATCTAAGGTAATGGTTTTACCTGAAGTTAATTTGACAAAAATTTGCATAGCTGCCGCAATATTGGGCATCATGAAGGAGGCACATAGAATCCATGTGTAGATAGAAATTTTAATTGAATTTGCTTTCATAGTTTAGAGGCGCGAATTTATGATATTACATAAAAAAAGCAATGATTTGAGTCGATTTTGAACCTTTTTCGTAAATAAAAAATTAAAACCATCCAATTTAATTGCATTTTCATGGGAAATTAATACCCCGTACTACCGGCAGTTGTAAATTTGCATCAATGAAACAGCGTTTATTAGACAAACTCATCCGCATGGGTTATGGCAATCTTTCTAAACGCACCCTTTCTATCGCCTTTATATTGTGGCTGTTGCCCTTAGGTACCCTATGGTCTTTGGCCTTCTTGTTTTTGTATCGGTTAGTGAAAGAAAGATGGGCACCTTTTAAGTCGCTAAGAACCTAATCCATCCCTTTTATTAATTTGAAGGATATACATCGATGTCCGCCCATTTCCATTGCTCACTGTTTTCAGAATTTAAAATGCTTTTTAATCTAGATCGTACGTTTCTCACATATTGCACATTTAATCTCATTTCCCGAGAAATGAACATTGGAGTGGCATCCTTTAGCGAAAAGAGTAAAATCTGAACAGAAGTTTCGTTCAAATTACTTAATTCGGGATAATGGAGTTTGAGCTGTTCGTAAATGAGCAGATCTGATTTGATTGGCTCTGCTTGTGTTTTTCCTTGAAAAGAAACCGAAATTAAACGTTCTAAATCTTGACGAATGCCAATAACGCTTGGGTCTTTGGCAATTTCAGATAGACGGATGCTCTCGATAATTTCGTGTATTTTAATCTGTAAATTCTTGGATGATTGTATAGAATTTTTAGCGGCGTCATTTTTGATTTGCAAAAGCTCCAATTCCGTTTGCATTAATTGGGTTTCTAGATTGAGGATTTGAATTTTAGCGCCTTTGCTTTTCGTGAATTGCCGGAGTATGACTATTAAAAAAAAAACCAATATAATCACGGTTATGGTAACTAAGACAAGCCATATTTGGCGATTTTTTGTTATGGTAATTTCATGATTTGCACGCTCTAATTTATCAATATTTTGAAGCCTTTCTAATTCTTCTTTTGGCTGTTGATTCTGCAATTGATTTTTAGGCACTTCAGAGTGATTTCCTCCTTTAAAGTCTTGTGATAGTAATAGTTGCGAGGAAAATAAGAAACAAATAAAAAAGCACAAGAGTGGTTTTGACTTCTTTGTGTGAAAGAATCCTTTTCTTTTGGAGAAAAACATAGTAGCAATATAGCGTAATATCTACCATAACTCTACATAACTTTTTATGTGCTTTTGGGCTAAATCTGTTTATATGCATCACCTTTGCCATAACCTAGCATACCTTGTATAGTTGGGATGCCTTTAAATTGACGGTTTAAGTTCAAGTTTGTAGGTATCAAATGGTATCCACGACGATGAAATCTTTTTTATTTACAACCCCTAGCAGATTGGGAATCTGGATAGAATCAAAACTGAGTGCTAAATTTCACTTAGAGTGTACTATTAGCCCTCAAAAAATCATAGATCAGTTATCAAAAAAGAACCCTTTTGCATTGCTTGTTTTTATAGATTCTGCGGAATTGAGTTTTGATG
>CBFHGY010000175.1:0-2538 GCA_965655465.1 Bacteroidia bacterium
ACCGAATACCATTTTTAAGGTTTCTGTGGCGTAAACCGCCTCCGTAAAACCGCCAAATTGCACTTCGTTCACTTTTCCTTTATAGGTTTGAAACCAATTTGGGGTAGCATTGCTAGAACCCTTGAAGGTTTCATTCAATTGAGTGGTTAAAAAGGAAATTCCAGATTTCAATCCCCAAATTTCAGTAATTTCCGTTTGCATTAATCCACTATAACTTAAACGCATTTCATCTGCATGATAGGTTCTCCCGATTAATGAATTGAGGTTGTAATTCATCCGATGGTTTGAAACGTTTAAAATATTGCCAAAAGTAGTTTCACCTTCATTCGGGATGATTCCTAATTTGGCGAATACATCCATACGCTGTTCATTACTTTTGAATATAAAATTACTGGGATTTGTTGTGATTTCTGAGCCTCCAATTTCATTGGTTGCACCTCCCAGTTTTTTATCATTCCAAAAAGTTGCGCCAATCATACCTTCCGTATTTTTTGTTTGGAAGTGTGTTTGATTGCCTAAATAAATGCGATCCGTCATAGGCATGTCGGTAAACCCATCTCGATTCATATCCGTAGTGATCCATTGCGTCCCACCATGAACATAGGTAAAGTTACGAAGATTGGGATTAACGTCCTTTTTCAACATGAGATTGACTTCGGAACGACCTTGATTGTTTTGATATGCGTTCAAAAACAAACGGGGCGATTTAGCGCTGGACTTTAAATCGTAATCGATGCCACCTGTTAAGCCTTCAAAGCCTAAAGTTGTGCTGCCATTACCCTTTGCAATATTCACATTAGCTACGAAGGCACCTGGAATATTTGACAGTCCATTTAATTGGGAAATGCCATTCAAATTGGGCATGTTTTTTTGGGTCATTAACACATATTTCCCAGACAATCCCAACATCTCAACTTGTCGGATTCCCGAAATTCCGTCTTTATTGGATACTTCAACCGTATTGCTTAACTCGAAACTCTCAGAAAGTGTGCAACATGCCGCTTTTTTGAATTCGTTTTCCGTAATCGTAGTCGTTAATCGTCCACCGTCGGTATCGTATTTTTGAGAACTTTGTTCCGTGCGAATATCAACTGTTTTCAAGGTGTCAATTTGTGAAAAAAGGAAACTTTTCCAAAAAAGTAGCCCGCCGAATAAAAAGAACCTTACCATTGCGCTTCGTCCTTTCTATAATGGCAACAACCAGGTAAATTTTGGTAAACAATATTGTCTGCCTTAACTTTTTCTGTATCATGACCTACCATAGCGACGATGTTATGTAATTGTTCTTCGTTGAACAAATCGGAATTATAAGTAATAAATACTTTTTGTTCCTCTTTACTCCAATAAGCAGATTGAATGCCTTTTCTATCTAATGCATTTTCAATGCGTTCTTTGCACATTTCACAGTTTCCAAAAACGGTAAAAGAGGTGTTTACTTTATTTTTATTTCCTTGGAAAATTCCGCAGGAGTTAAGACCAAGTATGCATATACTCAGTAATATGGGTATGATTTTTATATTTTGATTTTTCATGTTGTTAGAATTATTAAAAGAATTGAAATTAGTAGTTTACGCATAAAATCGTAAAATTTTTAGTTCAATTACATTTAAATAATCCAAACAGAAAATCGTTCCAATACGATTCTTCCATTAAAAAATGGTGGGGGATGATCTACTCCAGATAGCAAGCACTTTACATGAGTACGTTTATCTATGGAGAATTTAAAACTTATGTTGCTAGGATTCGTGAAGAAATCAAGTTTAGATTTTTGATTGGTTTCTTCAAAATATTTAGCCGTATAATAGTACCAAGAACCAAATTTACAGGATTCATGAGTAAGAGTTTCTTCGTTTGAATCGTTTTCGCAACAATGATGCGCGGTAATTGCTTTTTTTGAAGCACAACATGAAACCTCCTCTAGAGATTCTGAAATTGAGTGTTGGGTACAACATACATCAATGACCGCTGTTAGCATCCCATTGCTTATAAGCAATAAGCTGACTAAGAAAGAGGTCAAAAACGATTTCATATTAAACAAAGATATTAAATAATTTGGGGCAGAAGAATAAAGTGGGTAATATCGCAGTCAAAATCCATGATTAAATCACTTTTTCGACGTAAAACAGATTTTCCTATTTCGTCTGAATCTCAAATGTCTAGGGTTTTAGGCCTGAGAGATTTAACCTTTTTCGGTATTGCAGCTATTATTGGAGGTGGAATATTCAGTTCTGTAGGTCGTGCTTGTGCAGAAGGGGGACCCGGAGTTATCTGGTTGTTTATTATTTGTGCAATTGCATGTGGATTTGCAGCGCTATGTTACGCTGAATTTGCAGCGAGAATCCCTGTTTCTGGTAGTGCCTATACCTATGCATATGCATCGTTTGGAGAACTTTTTGCTTGGATTATTGGATGGGCATTGATCATGGAATATTCCATTGGGAATATTTATATAGCCTTTTCCTGGTCGGGCTATGTTACGCACATGCTCGATGCGTTTCACATTCATATACCCCGTTGGCTTACGGTAGATTATCGCAC
>CBFHGY010000176.1:0-2530 GCA_965655465.1 Bacteroidia bacterium
GTATAATTACCGTTTGATGGACGGCGATCGCTTGGAGGTGCCTTTGGTACAGGACTTGGTGATATTGCCGAATACGGATACGTTGTTGAACAAGCGGAATATTTTGGCGCCGTACATTGCCGGCAAGCGGGCGGGATTTTATATGAGGAATTATTCGTTGGGTTTTGACAAGGAGCACCGGAAACGCTTGTTGTATTTACAAGAGCCAGGCGGTAAAATCCGTCGTTCTAAGCATTTCGGATTGTTTGTGTTAACGCCAAAGGTGAAGGCGGGTTCGAAGATTTATTTCCAGCCTTCGCCGGAGAAAAAGGAGAAGGTAGCGGAAGCGCCGAAGAAGGAAACAGATTGGAATAAAATCATTGAAAATGTTACGATTAAGCTCACGGGCATTGCCACGTTGTGGGTATTGTTAAGTCGCATTTAATATAAGGTATGGTTCAGGAAACACGTCCACAGATTCAATTTCAAGACGATGAAATATCGTTGCGCGACATCGTTTTAAAGGTGCGCGAATGGGTGGCTTTGTTGAAGTCAAAATGGCTTTTGTTGTTATTAGCGGGTCTGATTGGCGGCGGTGTGGGTTTTGCGTATGCGTATTTTAAGAAAACGATTTACAAGGCGGAATTGGTCTTTGTAACCGCAGAGGCGGACAAGGGCGGACTCGGGAAATTGAGCGCGTTAGGGTCGCAATTTGGCTTTGATTTAGGTGGTGGCAGTTCGGGTGCTTTTGGCGGAGATAATCTGTTGGAGCTGATGAAGAGCCGTCGTTTGGTGGAGCAGACTTTGTTCGACAGTTTGGAGTATGAGGGCCGACGATATCGCTTATTGGAATATTATTTGCGCCGAGATTCTCTGGGGAAGTCGGAGACGCCGGTGGTGAAATTGGGCAGTATTGCTACGCGGGAAGATTGCGGGTTCCGTCAGGATTCTTTGTTGAAGGAAGTGTACGAGAGGATCACGAAGAAAGCCTTGTTGGTGGAAGCACAGGACAAGGATTTGGCGTTTAAGCGGGTGGAATTTTCGGACATTGATCCGGTTTTTGCAAAGAATTTCGTGGAGCGCTTGACGGACAATGTGACGGCATTTTATTTGGAAACGAAGACTCGGCAGTCGCGCGAGAACATCCGCATGTTAGAAAAGAAAGCGGATAGTGTGGAGCGTGTGTTACAGAGCCGGATGGTATCGGCCGCGATACAGCGCGACCAGAATCAGTTCTTAACGAACGCACAGGGAACGGTCCAAATGGTAAAGCAGCAGATGGAGGTACAGATGTTGCAGACGATGTATGGGGAGGTGGTAAAGAACTTGGAGTTGTCGAAGACGATGGCTGCTATTGATGAGCCGTTGATTCAGGTGATTGATAGGCCGCGGTATCCGTTGGAGGATGATGGGGGAGGGATGTTGAAGTATTTGGTTTTGGGTGGATTATTGGGTGGATTTTTGATGGGAGCTTGGGTTGTTACTAGATGTGTTTTCAAAGAAATGATAAGCAACTATAGTTCTCGAGAGTAAATTTTAGCTTCTGAAAAAGATAAATGTAATTTTGGAATAGTTGATTTGTTAATTTTTAATCTACTTGCTGAAAAAAACAGTTCACCTCATAACATCTTTGAAAAGTGGTTATTTAGAAACAAAACAGATTTATCTTAAGTTCTGATTTCTATAGTATAAACAAATAAAAGTTTTTAACATATAAAATTTGTAAAATAGCACAAGTTTAGCATTGTGAAATTTATAAATAATAATTATCAAGATTATTTTCTTTCCTTACTTACAAAAGGATTGGCTTTTATATCTAATTTGGTACTTGTTAAAGTTATATTATTAAATAACACATCTGAACAATATTTATCATTTTTGGCACTGACTTCAATTGCCTCATATGTTGGAGTTATTAATCTTGGCGCTGTGACGGCATTGAAATTCAACTTGGAACTAAACGATACTAAATTAGTAAGGGTTCAAAACATTTCGATTTATTTTTATCTATTAAAAAGATATTTTTTACTAGGAATTGTGTCCATTTTTTTCCTTCCTATACGTCAAGAAATCACATTCATAATAATTACAACATTGTTCCAATTATTAGGAAGTATCTATATTGGATACGCATCGAGAACTGGTAAAAATTACACACAGTTTTTACCTGCAATTATTACAAATATTCTCCTAATTTTTTTAGTACAAGCGGAAAGGAATTTAATTTTATCGTTTTGCTTTTCGACAATTACGGGCTATTCTTTATACTCTCTTTTCTTTTGGATTAAAAATTGCGCATACATAGGCAAAATAAAGGAAATAGAACCTTTCAAATATAAGAAAGCTGGATATACGGCACTGCTTATTCAACTATTGGTTGGGTATTTGCTTACAAGTGATATTCAAATTGAATCATCCTCACTAAGATTGGGTGTTGAAATTAACCCGTTAAGTTATAAGTTATCTCTAATGCTTTACAGTTTTTTTGGTTTATTTAGTACAATAATCTGGAGTGATGTCTTAAATGGTGTTAATTTAAGAACTCCAAAAA
>CBFHGY010000177.1:0-2525 GCA_965655465.1 Bacteroidia bacterium
TTATTTATTTTTTCAAAGCTATTTGTGTTAATTTTATCATTGTCTTGAAGGAAATATCTGGATATGCAACTTGATTTACCGTTCCTACGACATACAAATTTTCTTTTGGGCTGTAAAAGGCTAAAGCGCCAGAAAGTCCTGAATGTCCTATAAAGTAAGGAACTGCTCCAGTTGGATTAAAAATCCAAGGCAATTTGAATAAATGAATGCCAACACCCGATTTCATCGGAAAAAATATTTTGTTCCATTTTTGCAATTCACTGATATAGGCATGTGGAAAAAGTACGCCGCTAAAAAATGCCTCTATAAAAACAAGCATATCACTGGAAGTAGAAACAATTCCCCCATCTGGGCCAAAAGAAGTCATGGCCTTGGGAATATCCAAAATGTTACGTTTGTAATATAGGGTCATTGGGGTTTTATCCGATGAATCTAAATACACATAGGTATTTATCAAACCAAGAGGTTCAAAAATGTGAATCTTGCAATTTTCAGAATAGGAAATATGCGTAATATTCTCAATGATTTTTCCCAGTAATTGAAAATTAGCATCTGAATAATTCGCCTTGTTTTTTGCTCCAGGAACGAATAATGCTTTCATAGATTTTGTTCGCTCTATAGATTCTTCAAAGGTCCAATATGTATCATTTCCTGCTGTTATTTCATTTTCAAGACTTTTTCCATTGATGCCTTGCCCTTGAAAGTAATCTGGGAGACCCGAAGTGTGCGAAAGTAAATGTTTAATCGTTAATTCATTTGAATACTCTTTCCCTTTGAATATATGAAGTCCTTTTACAATTTCATTTTCTAGATAATTATTGATTTTGTCTTCTAGACCTAATTTACCCAGTGACTTCAATTTTAAAATGATAGCCGTAGTAAATAATTTAGTGGTACTTGCAATAAAATAGGGTTGATTTTTACTTAAATCGCCCGATGATCCTTGCCACACCATTTTATCCTTTTTAATGATAAATGAGGTTCCAAAAACCTTTTTCCCGTCAATAGTTTTATCTAAAACAGATTGAAACGCACTTGTTTTTTCTGATATCATTTGACCAAATGTAGATTGCACAATTAAAAGGTAAAAATTAATGCATTTATTCTAAAAAACCGACTTCTTAAACCATGCATATCCAAAAAGTTAAATGCATTCAAGGGAATTAGGCAAAATAAGAACTTTCTCCCATCGTCCTATTCATGTAGCCGATTATTCAGGACATGTTAGTTGATAAAGCTAAAATTTCAAATTCACAATAAATGCCAATATAAAAATCAGAAGCCTAATAAATTAGTAATTAGGATTCCATGAAGGAATATTTTTTCCATTCCCAAATCCAAGAAACTATCAAAACCCCACCTGCATCTGCTGCTAAATCTAGCCACTCTGCTTCCCTACCCCAATCTAATTGGTGTTGGGCAATTTCGATAAGTGCACCGAAAATTATCATTGTATAAATACCTAGGTTGCGCTCGTTATTTAGTGAAAACGCTGAAATAGGGTTTGCAATCAGGGAATTGGCAAAATTAGATTTTGAGGGGGCTACCTTCGCCCTATTTAGATAAAAATAAGCATATAGCACATACCAAATACCCCAAAAAGTAAAATGTGCTATTTTGTCAATGGGAAATCCAGCTAACCAAGTAGGCAATGAAACGATATCGCCGGCGGATTTAGGCCTCAGCGTTAAATATAAAATTAAAAATCCCCACGTTACCGCAGGGATTAATAATAAAACTCGATTTTTCGGATCGCGTTTTAACAACATTTTTTATGCGCCAACCATTTCACGGTATTCCGCAGCAGACATCAAACTGTCGACTTGAGAAGCATCGCTCAATTTAACACGTACCATCCAGCCTTGTCCATAAGGATCGCTGTTAACGGTTTCAGGTGCATTTTCTAAATCGGCGTTTACTTCTAAAATTTCACCACTTACAGGCATGTACAATTCAGAAACCGTTTTAACTGCTTCAACCGAACCAAAAACTTCCTCGGAGTTCAAGGTTTCGCCTTCGCTGCTGATGTCAACGAATACGATATCGCCTAATTCTCCTTGAGCGAATTCGGTAATTCCGATTTTTGCTTCATCGCCTTCTACCAAAATCCACTCGTGATCTTTGGTGTACTTTAAATTTTCAGGGAAGTTCATAATATGGGATTTTTAATGTTTCTTTTTATTCCAAATAATTGATAATAGGGTACTTAATTTTTCTTTTAATTCTGAGCGTGACACGATAAAGTCTAAAAAGCCGTGTTCCAATAAAAACTCACTGCTTTGAAATCCTTTAGGAAGGTCTTTGCCTATGGTTTCCTTAATGACACGTGGACCCGCGAAACCGATTAATGCTTCGGGTTCAGCAATATTGAAGTCACCTAGCATGGCATAAGATGCGGTTACACCTCCAGTGGTAGGATTGGTCATAAGAGAAATGTACGGTACCTTAGCTTTACTTAATAAGGCCAATTTTGCTGAGGTTTTTGCCATTTGCATAAGCGAAAATGCAGCTTCCATCATGCGAGC
>CBFHGY010000178.1:0-2519 GCA_965655465.1 Bacteroidia bacterium
CAAGCAACATTAAGTGAATGGGATCAAGCTACAGCTTGGTTACCAAGTAGGGTTAGTCCAAGTACGGCGGATGTTTTAGTATTTGACAACGGGAATACGGTTATTGACGTGAAAGTAAATGTAACGAATGAAACAATTAAAAGTTTAGTACTAATGCCTTACTCGGACGTGACTTTTAGAGAAGAGGGAAGTAATGGTACTATCACCATTTCTGGTGGAAAGTTAGAAACCCATGCAACTTCAACTTTTAGGTCTAATGGTTATGATACTCTGAGAATTGCATTAACTAATGGAACATATGCGGATATAAACGGAGATTTTATTTGCGAAAAACCTACTGCAAATGGTGATAAAGCGAGGATGGTGTTTAAAGGAGGAGGTGATATATATTTTGGAGGAGATGTAGATGTTCAAACCGATAATTCTTTGCGTGTAGAACCATCATCAGAAAACACCATTTTCTTCGATGGAGAGGCTCAAGAGTTTAGAGGAGCCGGCGATGTATATTTCAATTACTTAACTAACGTTACGGTTGGTGTTAGCGGTAAATCGGCAACTCCCAACTCCTTATTAACCCTTAAACGTGGATTGCCCATATTAGGCGTATTAACCATGCGCAATTACGCTTCTTTGGCGAATACCACTCTTCCTGCTTCAAGTTCCGAAACTGATTGGCAGGCTTGGGTTCCCGACTTGCAAATCAAGAATGACGGTCAACACCGTGGTCGTATCGCTACGCTAGGAACTAATGCCTCTATTACAGGTTCTAGCTATTTCGAAATGTACTCAAACGGTATTCGTACCTACCGAACCATTGCTTTCCCAATGGATAATATGAACCTTTCCCAAATCACAGACGACTTGATCATCTCAGGGGTGTATACAGGAACCAATGCAGATAGTATGGATCGTAGTTGTGGATATTGTAAAGCATCTTCATACTTATGGGATGAAACCGCTTCTGCTTGGGATAGTTTGAATAGCAGCTCAACTCCCAATAGAATAGCTTCTGGGCAAGGATTGTTGCTGTTCTTCCGTGGTTTAGCAGGAAACGGCTTGGGTAATCCAAGTGCAGCGGCAAATGCCGGTAACATTGATTACAAAGGGTTGTTTACAACAGGTACTAAAACCGCAACGCTTGTTCGTGCAGGTTCTGGAACTTTTGCGGGCTATAACTTGGTAGGAAACCCGTATCCATGTCATATCGATTTTACCAAATTAACCCGCACCAATGTTCAGAATAAATTCCAAATTTTAGATCCAACCACCAAAAGCTACAACGTATGGAATAATACTACGGGTACTTTAGGTAAAACAGGTTCTACGAAATTTGTAAACGATGCTAACGCTAATATCATCGAAATTGGAGCATCTTTCTTCGCTATTGCCGATCAGAATGGTGGTACCATTGAGTTCAATGAAGATGATAAAATCACAACGGAACCAGCAGCAACTGCATTTAGAACTGAGCAAGCACCTATACCTTGTAACCAATTGCACAGCAGTATCCATTTTGTTACCGATACCATTGCCTTTATGGACATGAGTATCCTTGAATGGAATGCATCATACGATGGGGCAAGTGCAAATCTTGACAAATACGACGTAGATAAGTTTTATGGCGGTTATTTAGCTATAGGTACACTTACTCCAGAAAACAACTGGTTAACGATGGATTACCGTCCAGAAATTGGATTGAACGCACAAACCATTCCCATGTCTATACGCACAATTCAAAAAACAGCCTATAAAATGGTATTCAAGACTTGTGAAGACAACTCTACTTATTTCGTTTCAGTTCGTGATAAAGAAAAAGACTCTATTATTGAAGTAGCTGCGGAAACGCAATATATATTTGAAACCAAAAACGGCGATAAATTCAATACAGATCGTTTTGAGGTTTTAATTGAAAACAAAACAAATTCAATATCTAGGTTAAAATCTGATTTTGAGATTACGGCGTATCCCAATCCCGTTTTGGAGAATAGTTTCCGTCTGTTAGGTTTGAAAAACAAACAAGTTTTGTCTGTTCAGCTTACAGATATTTTTGGAAAGCAATTTGAGGCTAACTTTGAAAATGGTTTAGTTTCAATGAGCCGCAAAATGAATGCAGGTACATATATTGTGGGTGTAAGCACAACGGAAGGTACCTCTTACACGAAGATTATTATAGAATAAAACGTCATTATTTTATGCAGAAAAGGGTGAGCTAAATTATTTAGTTCACCCTTTTTGTTTTATTTTAGGAACACTTTTTATTTATGTTATTTAGATCTTTATCCATTTTTTGCATTTTACTCATGGCATGTCAATCTTCAGAAACCGCCAAAAAAGAGTTATTGACCACTCCAAAGGATTCCTCTAATTTCAAGGTTCAAAATGAATTAGAGGACCAATTAAATTGTGAAGATTCCTTGCTTTTGGAATCGGAACTCTTACAAATTCCCAATTTCCCTGAAAAAAATTCAGATAAAATCGGAGCGGAAATGCTTCAAAATTATTATGTAATTATTGCTGAT
>CBFHGY010000179.1:0-2490 GCA_965655465.1 Bacteroidia bacterium
AACTACCATCCCGAATACATACACACCTGTAGCACCGGTTTGAATTCTTCGAATATACCCACTCAACATGACCGTTAATGCACCTATACCATTGACTAATCCATCAATTAGTTTCGTGTCTACCGCTTTGGCGAAGAAACCGGATAAGAACATAGACGATTTCACAAAAGCTTTGTCATACGCCTCATCAATGTAGTATTTCTGATACACGACTTCCGCAATTCCAGTCATTTCTGTGTCTTCTTTTGGTACATTATTTCCTTTTCCAAATTTCACGTAAGCAAACAAAATCGCTACTGCGGCTACACTCACAGAGACACCCATAAGTATCCACTCTGTAGAATGGCTTAAATGTACCTCACCAAAGGTAGGGTTAACCGCTTTCGAACCTACGAAAATCGGTTCTAGAAAAGTAGCTAGGGCATGAGGAAGGTGGAAAACAACGGGTAGACCAATCAAACCGCCAATCATTGCCAATACTGACAAGACAATCAGCGGAAGAGTCATTGAACTCGGAGATTCGTGTAAGTGACTTTCTTGCTCTTTCGAACCACGGAATGAACCGAAGAAAGTAACAAAGAACAAACGGAACATATAAAAAGAAGTCATGAATGAGCCAAGTAAAGCCAAGCCCCACATCAACTTGCTATGTACAAAGGTGTGCGCAAGAATTTCATCTTTGGAGAAGAAACCAGAAAAAGGAGGGATACCTGAAATCGCAATGGTACCTAATAAGAACGTAATTGCTGTAATTTTTATCTTTCCGAACAGTCCACCCATTTTACGAATATCTTGTTCGTCGCTCATCGCATGGATTACACTACCTGCACCCAAGAATAGCAATGCCTTAAAAAACGCGTGTGTAATTACATGAAATAAACCAGATGAATACGCCATCACGCCCAAACCAATAAACATATAGCCCAATTGGCTGACAGTTGAGTAAGCCAATACTTTTTTGATATCATTTTGATAAATACCAATTGTAGCGCCTAAAAGAGCAGTAGCTACCCCAATCCAAGCGATAAACTCCAAAGTATCCGGGGATAAGGTATAGAGTACATTTGAACGAATAATCATATAAATACCAGAAGTCACCATGGTTGCTGCGTGAATCAAGGCAGAAACAGGTGTTGGACCTGCCATCGCGTCTGGCAACCACGTATAAAGTGGAATTTGAGCAGACTTACCCATAGCTCCAACAAATAAGAAGAAGGTAATCAACATCAAAGCAGGGTCACCCATAGTGTAGCTTTCTGCTTGTTTAAATACCTCCACGTATTCAACTGTACCAAATTCTATGAAGATAAGGAATATGCCAATTAAGAAGCCTAAATCCCCTACTCTGTTCATGATGAATGCTTTGCGCGCCGCATCTCCATAATTGGCGTTTTTATTCCAAAAACCAATGAGTAGGTACGAACAAAGTCCAACGCCTTCCCAACCAATGAACATAATGACAAAATTTGACCCCATTACGAGCAAGAGCATCGAGAATAAGAAGAGATTAAGGAAGGCAAAAAACTTACCGTACCCTTCATCATGCGACATATATCCCATGGAATAGACGTGAATCAGCGTTCCCACGCCGGTAATCACGAACAACATGATGATAGACAATTGGTCTAATTGGAAAGAGAAAGGGATATTCATTTCACCAATCGTAATCCAATCTAAAAGAGGGACGATAATTGGGGAACCATCAGCAGGAAGTTGTGAGTACGCGATGTACGTAAAAATAAAGGACAACAAAGATGCTCCAATCCCAACGGGAGCAACGAGCGAATGAGGGATTTTACGAAAACCTAGTCCATTAATTAAAAAGCCAACCAATGGAAACAAAGGGATAAGGGCAAGTAATGACATAGCGTGTGTTAAGATTTTGATAAATAGGACGAAAAAAGTGTTGAATAAATGAGTTATCAACCTCTTATTTTATCCAATAAACTTACATCAATGGAGCGGATATTTCGGTAAATCATGACAATGATAGCAAGACCTACTGCGACTTCAGCCGCTGCCACAGCCATAATGAAGAATACAAAAATTTGACCAGCCGGATCAGACCTATAGGCAGAGAATGCCACAAGTAGCAAGTTCACTGCATTGAGCATTAACTCTATAGACATAAATATAATAAGAGCATTGCGGCGTATCAAGACACCCACAATTCCAATTACAAATAAAATACTGGCTAGTAATACGTAATTGGTCAGAGGTATTAACTTTATTACTTCTGGTATTTCGCTTTGAAACATCGTAAGGTTGTTAAGGTATGGAAAATTTTAGGCAAAATTAAGCATAAATCAATATGCTTCTTTTTTTTTTCAACTTTTGTTACTTATCATTCATCATTTTGAGACGAACTTCCGTTAATTTACGCTTTGTATCCAACGGAAAATCTCCGTTCATCATCCAATCGTAATACTGTGGTTCTTTCTTTAACACATCTGCCACTCGCTTGCCTGTGTTCTTACCAAAATTAAAAAC
>CBFHGY010000180.1:0-2465 GCA_965655465.1 Bacteroidia bacterium
TCCTTTACGCCTTTCATCCCTTAACAGATCAAACAAAAGATCCATTTCACCATCGGTTAATAATAAAAATGCCCGCTCCCAATCGTCCCAATAATCGAGGGTATTGTGCTTCTTACGAAACTCGATAAAGGAAGAGTAGCCTATGAAGTTGGAGAGTATATCGAGCGTAATGGCCCTCGGTTTTGTAGATTTTGCCAGCCCAAAAAACCGCCGTAGGGTATTGTAATTAAGATTCTGCTTGGTAATAAGGTATATCTCATCCGAAAGCTGCTCACAATCGCCGCGGCTCGCTACTTTCTTCCCGAACACCCTTTCTACTTCCGACTTTAAATCTTCAATCATGTAACGAAGTTAAAACAAGTATCTCCTAAGAATTATATATGTACCAAACATGTATCAAATTAACCAATACCCCCATCTATCATTGTGACAACAGACTCTTTAAAACTATGGGATTACTCAACAACCTAAAAGACAGATTCAATAAAGCCGAGTTCACCATCGCGCCGAACAAAAAATTAAAAACGATTTCAAAAGAATTTGCCGATAATTTTAACCTTGGATTGGTGTTTTACAAAGGAAAACGCATTGCAGAAGACACACTCACGCTGAAGCAATTAGATGAACGCACTTCTCAAACCATGGACCGAAATAGCGATGTTGCTTTATTGCTAAAAGCCAGTATGCAAGTGGGAAAGGTCGAAGATCTTTTTAAATCTACTTATGGTGTTACGGTACAAGTGAAAAACATAGAACTCACCCAACTCGTTCCCAACGGTATTACTTTAGGACAGGCGGCAAGAGGCGAATACGAATAAACCCTTTGACATGGGCCAAATCACCAAACATATTCTAGCTACTTGCCTGTTGTGCTTGTGTATGAGAGCGCAATCTCAAACTATAATCAATACAAGCGACTTGGCTCATGATTTGGATTCAGGTATTCGGATAGGGGTGAATTATTCTGGAAACTTTTCTGTAGGAAATTTAATCTTATATGATTTAAACTTAAATGGTGTAGCCGGTTTGAGTTTATCCAAATACAGTTCTATTTGGTTTGCAGGGGGAATTAACCAACTAAAAACAGATGTGAGTCAAATCGCAAATACCCATTATTACCATTTGCGTTACAACTATCATATTCTGCCTAAAACCACCATACAGTTTTATTATCAAAACCAAACCAATGACATCCTCCTTTTCAAAAACAGACAGTTAGCCGGCGTCAACACCAACTTCGACATCTATAACGACAACCATTTTATTTGTTTGGGCGCGTTTTATGAATCAGAAAACTATTTAACTGAAGAGCCCCTTAAGCAAACTTTTCGCGGAAATATTTTACTAGTTCTGAAAGGGGAAAAATCCAAGATAAAATGGGCTACACTTTTGTTCATGCAACCTAGCGTAGAGAACGTTTCCGATTATCGTGCCATTTGGAACTCTGACTTAACGTATGAGATTCTCAACAATCTAAATATTGGGCTTGCTCTCAATGGCCGATACGACTCAAAGCCCCATGGGAATTTAGAACGCTATGATTTCAATTTATTAACCATGTTAACATACGAAATATAGAATTATGTCAATCAGCAATTACCTCAACTCCATTGAACGTGAGAAACGCGAAATCGACAATTACCGTCGACAAATCGCAAATGAACAAAAGAAAATCATCAAATACCGAGAAAGCGTGGCAGACGAAAAAAAGCAGGCCACAAATCGCTTAAAATACTTAAAAGATGCGTCTGAAAAGATCCGATTAAAGGAGCAACGGGATCGTAAAATTGATAATTTAAAATCTCATATTGACCGGAGTAAAGCCGATATATTTAGACTGAAGGAGAAAATAGTTAAATGTCGCGAATCTATATCGGGTTACAAGGAATCCATTCGAAAAATCAAATCAAAAAAATAAAATCATGTCAGAAATCAAAGTAACAAAATCAACAAGCGTTCAAAGTTTAAAGAAACAATTTGAGCAGGACTTCAAATGTACACTTGTCGTGTATCGCAGAAACAATAAAATTGCCGACGACGGCGATAAAATCCATGAAATTGCAAAAGAAGACTTCTCTGGTGGCACGCTAGAAATTGGGGCAAGATCTCGTGTAGGCAATGTCGAGAAATATTTCCTAGATTCTTTTGGACTTAAAGTGCAAATAAAAAACGCGGCAGGTGACAAACTCGCTGACAATGAAATGACCTTAACGCAGGCGGGAAATCTTTAAAAAAACAGAACCCACTGAGGCCTGAATACGCATCAGTGGGTTGTAAAACTCAAATAATGCGTAACGAATTTTAAAAGATTCTAATAACTATAATCACCTTCGTTTTATAATAGCAATGGATTATAAAATAAGCGAAAACATAAAAGATATTTTGGGATACTATGTGTACCAGTTGAAAGACCCGGCTACTCAAGAGATCTTCTACATTGGTAAAGGAAAGGGAGACAGAATTTT
>CBFHGY010000181.1:0-2439 GCA_965655465.1 Bacteroidia bacterium
GTACCTGCATAAAAATCAAATACCGCCCCAATGCTACAGATAATACTCGCATCAATCTGCGATTTATGCGAGTATACCCACTTTTCTTGCTTTGGCGCCGTCATGCCTACGAACAAAATATCAGGCGCAAAAGCATTAATGACCTGAATCATTTGTCCGTTATCTTCGAGACTGAACTCACTTTTAAACGGCGGACTATAAAAACCCGCAATACAATTCGGTTGCTCTATTGTTAACCGGTTTTTTATTTTATCTAATGTTTCTTCACTTGCACCTAAGTAAAACACTTTCAATCCCTCTTGATTGGCCTTATCAATTAAATGTGCATGCAAATCGGAACCTGCAATTTTCGGAATTCTTTTTCCTGCTAAACATTTCGCCGCAAACACAATCCCTATGCCGTCGGGCAACAACACATGAGATGCTTTCAATGCGTCCTGAAATTGTTTGTCCGCCTTAGCTACGCAGTAAGAATGGGGGTTTAGGGTATTGATAATGGTTTGTGAATGTCCGTTTAATTCGGAAATGTGAGTAGCAATGTTATAACCTAGAATAGAAACAACCATGGGGTTCATTAATAATATTAGAATTCCTAGTTTTCAATTTATTGCGTGCTCGAAATCTCATGCAAAATTTCACAGAACCGGGTTTCAAAATATTCGAGTGTATAAGCCGATTCGTATTTCTTTCTCCCGGCTTATCCCATTTGTATAAGCTCCACCGTTTGAGTAAATCTGAAAAATAGACATTTTCATTTGTTTTCTGCTTCGCTTGTTACTCTGTTTACATGGGCTGCATTCCGCTTCGGCTGCGCCTTCGCTCCATTTCGCCCATGTACAGGATTTGATTTTTTGCGGTAATCGACGGGCGACAACCTACTGAGTGCATCGTAAGGTCTATGATGATTATAATCATCCACCCAAATTTGATTTTGTTCTCGGACGTCTTACAATGTACTAAAAAGATATACGTATAAACATCTTGGCGATAGGATTGATTGAAGCGCTCAATATCTAGCAACTAAATGATTCAGCACCCAAACCATTCTACCGCTTTTCAGCGAATAGTTTGATTCAATAAATAAAACCTGTCAATTATAATCATCAATCCCGTTAAAAGTACGGAATGTCCTTCCCGTTGTTAGTACATCATGCATAACATCAATACTCCATGTATGTGTGAAGTGAATTGGAATCAACAAAGGCTCTTTTACTCGTTCCGGCAATCGCTTTTTAACCTTCTCGCTTTTATTGCGAAGCCGATAGTAACTCTTCCAAAAGCCCTCTCTAGGATGATCTTGAGCCAATTGTTGAAGTTGATTAATAATGGCCAAATCGTCTTTTTTTGATTGATATCTCAAGCTACTTCTGCTAATGGCTAAAATTCTACATGCCCTGCTTATGTTGGATATTGCACCTTGATGCAACTCTTCGACTATCTCTCGCTTTTGGCAGGGCTTTAGAGCTTTTTTTCGATGATATGTTTTGCTACATCTAAGTCTAAGGCAAGGTTCGCATACATCTTTTTTAAACGTGCGTTTTCATCCTCTAATTCCTTAATTCTCTTGAGTTCCTTAGCTTCCAAACCACCATATTTCTTACGCCATGAGTAAAATGTCGGCCGCGAAATACCATGCTCCCGAATAATCTCGTCTAAACTTTTGCCCTGATCAAAGGACTTCAAAATGCCAGCAATCTGAACTGGACTGAATCTTGTTTTCTTCATTGTTAATACGTTTTAAAGTTACTGTTTTTTCTATTTTTAAAACGTACTCTTTTTGGGGGAGCTTACAACACCATAGAAACGAGCAGGTAATCAAATCCAAATAAATATGTACGTCTGTAGTATTAGAAACAAAGTTGCGCCTTGAAGCTAGATTCACAAAAGGATCAGTCATTATTGAATACCCTTTTAAGATTTTTCCTATATTCTGAAACTGAATAACTTTCCTGATATTGTTTTTTAATAAGATCCTTCCCCCTTCTTAGTTCAATTCTATTATCATTAAAATAGTTAATCAACCTAGCTGCCTCAATGGGATTATTTACAATTTTACCAGTGCCTCCAAGCATTTCGCATGTAGCACCAATATCATATGATATTGTGTAAATCCCTGAACTCATCGCCTCAAGAACAGAAATAGGAAAACATTCTAATGGATAACTAGAAGGAAAAAACATTATATCACACAATTTTAACAATTCCCACTTCTTTAGGTCATATGACTCGCCAATGTGGAGTACCTCTAGATCCACGAACCTTTGGGACAATATAAATAGCAAATTATCGGCGGTATAATCATAATCTCTTCCTATCATGACGACTCTATATTTTGAAGTATCCAAATAACTCAAAACTGAAAGAAAATCCAAAACGCCTTTTGTCTCAATAAAGTTAGATAGAAATAACAAAGTTAACTTTTCACAATCTGTATTGACT
>CBFHGY010000182.1:0-2377 GCA_965655465.1 Bacteroidia bacterium
GAAGTTAGTTAATGCAGTAGTAAATATTTACGATATTGATATCAGCACTAATTCCAGCTCAAAACAATTCAATAAAATCGAGCGCGTTTATAATTATCTGCTGGGCTCACCTACTGATTTGGTAGTAAATTATGATACTGCCAATAATTTGACTGAGTTTTTAAACACAGGAGGTCAACAAACAAGTTTTTCAGATGAAGAAACACGGGCCTTAATCAACTACGATACTATTGATATATACAGTTTTATCGTGGGTCAAACGGGTTCAGGTCCAGCATATTTTTATATCGATTTTTCAATTGGCCCTGTATTTACCTCTGCGATATCTGGAGGTGCTATTTCAGCAAATCAAGTAGTTTGTTATAATGGTGATCCTGCAGCGTTCAATTCAGAATCAGCTTCCACAGGCTTCTTAAATCTTGAATATCGATGGCAATATTCCAGGGACGGCGGTAATAAATATGCCGATATCTCATCTACGAACTCGGCTACATACAACCATCCCAGTGGCGTAACCAGAAATCTTCACTTTAGAAGAAAAGCCTTTAGTTCCAACTCTAATTCAGATACTGCTTATTCAAATGTAGTAACTGTTACGATTCCTACTACTTATACTTGGAAAGGAACCAATAGCAGCTCCTATAAACTTGCCACCAATTGGATTGAGGGTTGTGTTCCACATTATAAGAGTAATATTTCTTTTTCAACTACACCCACTGTAATTTGCAGTTTAGACTCATCCGTAAACTTGACCAATATTACCATTGGTGGTAATAGCAGCACACATGTTTTTGATTTAAATAATTATAATGTATCCGTATATGGTACCTTATCTACTCAAGGAAGAAATATTGACGCCCGTGATATCAATTCCAAATTAACATTTAAAGGTACTGCAGCTCAAATATTAGCTAACAACGCTCTAATCGATAACCTAATTGCAAATCTTGAATTAGATAATTCCGCAGGTTTAAACCTTTCAGACACGGTTATTTTAACCCAAAAAATGACATTGTCATCAGGTACCCTGCAAACTAACGATTTATTAACCTTTAATAGCGATGCCAGTTACACGGCTGTGATTGAAGAGGTAAGTTACAGCAATGCTATTAATGGAAATGTAATCGTTGAAAAATATGTACCCGCACGGAGAGCATTTCGATTTGTTACTCCTACTGTTACCACGACTTCCTCAATTCGTGCCAACTGGCAAGAAGGGGGTACCTCTTGGGATAATAATCCCAACCCAGGTTTTGGAACTCATATTACAGGTCCTTCTGCTTATAAAAATGGGGTAGATTCAACCATGACACAAAATTATTCTATGTTCACCTTCAATAACGCTTCAGGTTCTTGGAATGCCGTTACCAATACCCTTACCAATACCCTTATTGCAGGTACTCCTTACCGTTTAATGATTAGAGGTGACAGAAGTTTGAATATTTACCAGATGGATAATTTTCCAACTCCAAAGAACACGATCCTTAGAACAACTGGAACGCTTAAAACGGGTAGCTACAGCGTTTCAAATTTAAGTTCTACTTCTGAAGGAGATAATTTTATAGGCAACCCATATCAATGCGATGTAGATATAGATGAATTGCTAAACACAGCAAGCGATTTGAATACCAATTTTGTTTATATGTGGGATCCTTTCATGAATACCCGAGGTGCTTATGCTACGGTTCCAATGCCTACAGGAACCATTACGCCCTCTGGTACCAGTGCTACTCGGTATTTGCGCCCTGGCCAAGGATTTTTCATTAAAACATCAACTGGAAGTAGCCTTAATCCAAGTCTAACCTTTAATGAATCTATGAAATATTCAGGTGTTAATACCACCAGTACCTCCAATTTCGTAGAAACCCCATTTCCAAACAGCAATTCAATAGATGTTACTTTGGTTAATCTAGATTCGAATGTTATTGCAGATGGAATCAGCATTCAATACCAATTTAATTTTGACAACAAAATCACTGACTTTGACGCAAAGAAAATTTCAAATTTAGATGAAACCATATCAATTGATAACCAAGGTCAACTTCTCGCTATTGAAAGACGTAATAGTCAAATAGATAAACAAGAAGTTATAAAATTAAACATCCAAAAATATCGAGCTTCCCATTATCTTTTGAGAATTCAAAAAAATGGTTACAAACCCACAAACTCGAAATTATATGATAATTACTTGGATATTTTTGTGGAAATACCCTCAGATAAAGAGAGTGAATATGAATTTTCAATCGATTCAGATCCAAAAAGTTCTGCCGCCAATCGCTTTTCATTGGTAGCGTCTAATGAAATTACTGTTAATGAAGAACAAGCTCGAATTGAGTTAACCGATAACCTTCAATCAACTTGGATTTCTCCGAATCCT
>CBFHGY010000183.1:0-2355 GCA_965655465.1 Bacteroidia bacterium
TCATTTTGAGAAACTACTGAAAACAGGTGCAAATCCTCTGAATTTCCCAATAAATGTTTGGCCATTCCCACCAATACGGCACTGTCTAATCCGCCACTCGATGCAAAACCCATGGGAACGTCGGAGCGCAACCTGCGCTTCATGCTCTCCAATAAGATTGTTTCTAAAGGTCGATCATCGTGTTGATTGAGCAAACTTGAGGGATAAAACCAGCGACGGTGGATTACACTCCGCAAATTCGGATTCCATCGCAACCAATGTCCTGCCTTCAAACTTTCTACTCCCTGAAACCATGAAACGGCGTCGCTGATTCCATGTTTCACATGCAAATAAATGGCTTCATCACGAACAGATTTCACATCCAAAAATCGGCGCAAGCTCTTTTCTTCGCTAGAGAACACAAATGCATCATCTCTTTTGGCAAAAAACAACGGTTTTACGCCGGTCCTATCTCGAACAATCGTGTAGGTATTTTCTTTGGCGTCGTAGATGCAAAACGCAAAAAATCCGTCTAATAACGGTAGGCATTTATCCTCCATTTTTGCCCAAAGTTCTAACAATACCTCTGTATCTGAATCGGTAACGGTATTCAAACGAAACTGCTGTCGGAGTTCAATATAGTTGAAAATTTCTCCGTTGTAGGTAATCCAATACCGGCCGCTGGCATCGCACATAGGCTGATGAGAACGGTCGCCCGGAGCAATTATAGAAAGCCTCTGGTGCAAAAGCATGCCATTTACCGCTTCGCTCAAACTACCCACCAAGGGCTTGCTTGGGATGTATTGTAAATCTTCGTGGTAGCGTTCTTTACCCCATAAAACGGGCAAAGGATCGGCATGGCGAAGCATCAATAATACGCCTGCATCGTCTTTTCCGCGGTGCTGAATATCCTCAGAAAAGGCATAAATCCACTGTTTCCAGAAATTTACATCCTTTTCAAATAAGGTCGATATGCCCGCAATCCCACACATTATTCCTTAGAATATTCCCTCCATAAAGATTCCCCCACCCTTTTAGGTGCATAGATATTAAAGGCTTCCGAATGAATTCGCATCGAATCAAAGGTTCGACTTTTCTCTTTAAATTGCAAGAGCAGTTCGGCAATCTTTTCCGCCTTTGCCTGGGGTGTCTGAAATGCTGGAATTAAAATTGAATTTTCAGCCGTACACATTTCAGATACGCCGCCAACGGAAGTCGCCAAAATCGGCAAACCATAGCATAATGCTTCCACGATTACACAGGGTGCGTTTTCGGCATCACTCACTAAAATTAAAGCGTTGCATTTTCTGTAATGCGGTATTAATTCCCCTGGGGGAAGTCCCCCGAACGCCTGAACTCCCTCTGGAAGTTGGGTGTGAGGGGGTAATTCCCCTCCAATGAGCGTTAATTGTGCTTGGGGATAGTTTTTTCTGAATGTGTCAAAGGCCTCTAGCAGCGGGACGATATTTTTCCTTTTTTCGAAATTACTGATATGCAAAAAACGAGGCGTTTCAACTTCAAGAGTCGGGATAGGATTTTTTTCGATATCGGCAACAAAAACCGGATCCAGCACATTATAACAGGTAACGGAAGGTATTTCACTGCCTAAGGTGCGGCACATTGCGGCATGCAGGTGTTGGTTAATTCTGGCAACTTTATCGACGCGATTCCAGAGATAGCGGTATGTTTTTTGAAACCACTTCCCTCGCTTTTCATAGGCGTCGGGTACATTTTGTTCAAATATAGCCCAATGTTCCGTGAGCCATAAAGCGTACCCACCGGTATTTTTAAAAAGTGCGGCGATAAAACCTATTTTATCGGCGGCATGCAGGTGCACTATTTGCGGTTTTTGTTTCAGCACTTTGCGCATCTCCCAAGCCACTATAGCATGGTATAGGGCTGCGTTGAGGAGTCTCCATTTGGCAGAAAACTGTTTGACCGGAATGATATTAATGTGTTCCGGGTGTTTATTTATTTTTTGGGGGATGGGCTTTCCGTGCGTATAGGGTGCAAAATGAAACAAGGAGCAAGAATCGCCAGGTTTCATGGTTTCTTTAAGGGCAAGAAAGTGCCGATGGATAAAAATCCCCCCTAAGGAATTTTGGGTATTTGGATACCATCCAGCCAAGCAAACCACATGCATCCTACAAAGATAGCCGCCTTAAATAAAGTTTGGAAGGTTTTCATGGGAAAGGGTCTAAAAGCGCAGAAAATTTGAGATATAATTACGAATTGAAGGAGGCATTCCGGAAGAAATAGAAATTGGATTGTTAGATTAACATGAAACATTTGTTGGCCAACCATTATTAAATCCGGTAAAATATTTCGTCATATTTTAAATTCGGCCCCTAGTAAACTGTATAAATTTGTAAAAAT
>CBFHGY010000184.1:0-2326 GCA_965655465.1 Bacteroidia bacterium
GAAGCCCTGAACTATTGGCAGCAGAAATTGCCCGGCATCCGCCTGCTGCACCAACGTAAACAAATCATACTGGCGCGGCATCTGCTCCAAGGATATGCCCCCAAACAAGCCAGCGAACTCTTTCGAAAAAAATTGCGATTATCGCCAGAAAACTGGGGATATTTACTCTTCTTCGGCGGATTGCAGCGCTCGTTCTGCTTGGAATTTCCCCAGAAACCAAATCCACACGATTTGGCACACGCCGTTGCCCAATTTTATACGGAATATGGAACCCAAATAGGCCGCACGTCGACCACGTTATATCCTTCAGACAACAATGAAAATGGTATTTTGGGGGGAAATTTATCCGCGTCCGCCGTGGAATCCTTGCACCCATCTGATAAAGAACTGGTGCAGCGTTTTGAGCGGGAAATGGGTATCAGTTCATCCATGGCGAATATTTTATGGATGGCCGTGAAAAACAACCGGGAAGGAATCCTGAGTCAAATTCGCGGCTCCCTCAACCAAGAGCCCGTTCACATTACCCTGAATCCCGCCCATTGCAGCCTCGAGTTCAGTGAAATGCAACTCCAAATTAAATTGCCGCCGCTGCCCTTTGCCCTTTATTGTCTGTATATGGAAAACGAGGCCGGCTTTTACAATAAAGAACGTTTTTCGCACTACAACCGTGCCTTGTACTGGTATAAACGGGCGCGATCGTTTAACGAAGCGGGAGAGGCGGAGCGACTTTTACAGCCCTGCTTCAATCCCGCTGATGACAAACCCTTCCGCGACGCCATCCGCACCCTCAAACGCAGAATTATAGAGTCCCTCCGCGATGAAAATCTCGCCAAACACTATCTTATTTCCGGCAAAAATGGCGGCATAAAACGCATTTCTATCAATAGAGATTGGGTGCGAATTTTGTAAATAAAAGCGTGTCGGCTTTGAGACGCAATGCATTGCGTCTCAAAGCATCGCCCCTCAAAGCATCGCAATGCATTGCGTATTTACTGCAAAACGGATTGATAGCGGCTTTGCATGATTTTCCAGTACGATTCTTGCAATTCGGGACTAAGAAAGGAATGGGAGATTAGTTCTTGGGCGGCCGCTTGATTTTTTGAAAATCGATTGAATACACCTTGGATTTGTTTGTTGTTTAAGCCAAGTAGGTCGCCAAAAGTTTCGAAATGTTTGCGGGTGAATTTTTTCTTTCTTCCGCTGATGCTGAGTGCCAATTCTTCGGTGTCTTTTGGGTTTGCGAGGGTCACATTCAGTAAATCATAGGCAGGAGCAAGGTGCCACTGTCCATTATGCGCAATCATAGAAAAGTTCTTCAAGTGCATGTCGTTGTTTCCCGTCAAAAAACAAAAAAGGGTCAATTCGAAAAAGCGTAATTGGTCCATGAGGGTATTGGCGGAATGCCGTTCAAGGGCTTTTCCTATGCGTTCCATACTGCTTTTATATTTATCGACTGCTTCGGTAATTTGAAACATGTCGAGCATATGAATTTTTTCTCCTTGGGAAGTTCTATCAATCCTTTTGGTGATATAAGCAAGTTCTCCTGATTGAAGGCGTATCAAGCTTGAAGGAACGGTAGGAATTCTGAATATTTCTGCCATTTTCATGGTGAGATGTTCGTTTTCGGGTAATTGTGTATAGGTACTGGAAGGGGGTTTAAAGATAAAATTTCCCCCTAAAGCACCAACAACTGTCAGTTTTGTTGCCGTATTTTGATGTAACAGTTCGTCAATGAGGGAAAGGGAAAGTTTGGGTTGAACTCCGGGAACGGCAATGTGATGGCTGATGACCTCTTTTGCCAATTTGTGCATGTCACTCAGAGAATAGGGGAGCGATGGAGCCGTGGTGGACCCAAAGAATGCCAGGCTGCATTTTGGGTGAAAGTCGATGTGTGCCAGGTCGCTTAATTCGCCATAGCAATACAGGCATTTTTCAGACATGGTAATCGATTAATGGTTTTACACTAACGGCGCCGATGCAGTTTTCGCAGCAGGCGAGTAAGAGTCCCATTCTATCGTTGGGATTGATTTTATAGTGGGTTTGGGCCACATCCAATAGCCAACCTTCGGGAATAAGTCCTTCAAAAAAAGAGAAGAGGTGTTTGTCGAAATAGGGTTGTTTTACGACTGGCATGGTGAAGGTGAGGAACTGTTCGGGGTATTGGCTAATATAGTTTTCCTCGTATTGGAATATAAAATGCCCGTCTTGGGTTTCGGTGAGGATACCTGCTTTGACGTTATGATACCATATTTCCGCTTTTCTCATGGTTATAAGGGTTGTTTTACTCGATATCTTTGGTAGGTGTGGGAACCAGGGTGTGGCCGAA
>CBFHGY010000185.1:0-2308 GCA_965655465.1 Bacteroidia bacterium
CCTGCATTAAATTATTGTCACCAGGCGATGAAGTCATTGCTACCAACGATCTTTACGGAGGCAGCTATCGCATTTTTACTACTATTTTTGCTAAAATGGGAATTAAATTTCATTTTGTAGACATGAGCAATGCCGAGAATATCCGACCGCTTATTTCAGAAAATACCAAAATGATTTGGGTAGAGACCCCCACCAATCCATTACTAAGAATTATCGACATTGAGGCAGTTGCGGCAATTGGACACGAAGCAAATGCCCTAGTGGTTGTTGACAACACCTTCTCATCACCTTATCTACAAAATCCCGTTTTATGGGGTGCGGATATTGTAATGCATTCTGCTACAAAATACATTAACGGACATAGCGACGTGGTGATGGGTATTTTGTGTGTTCAAGATGCGGATTTACATCAGCGTTTGGCATTTATACAAAATACCTGTGGAGCTACACCAGGACCTCAAGATTGCTTCTTGGTGCTTCGCGGGTTAAAAACCTTGCATATTCGCATGCAACGCCATTGTGAAAACGGAAAGGTTATTGCGAATTTCTTGAAAGATCATCCTAAGGTTGATTCCGTATATTGGCCTGGATTTGAAACCCATCCCAATCACAAAATTGCGGCTAAACAGATGCGCAATTTTGGAGGTATGATTTCATTTACCTTAAAAGGTGATAATATGGACGATGCGCTAAACGTCCTTAAAAACACCCATCTTTTTGCTTTGGCAGAAAGCTTGGGCGGCGTTGAAAGTCTTATCGGTCACCCTGCATCCATGACACATGGAAGTATACCACGCGAAGAACGATTGAAAAACGGTTTGAAAGACAGTTTGATTCGTTTAAGTGTAGGGATTGAGCATATCGATGATCTGGTGGAAGATTTAAAACAAGCTATCGGATAATATATTCAAGCTTATAAACTAAAAAGGTGTTTGTTCGTCCAACACCTTTTTAGGTTATAGGATTTCGGATTTACTGATACCTAATCCAAATAAGGCAAAATCATATTTCACGGGGTCTTCCGGATCGAGTTCCCTCAAGGCCATATCTAATTCGGCTAAGGCACGAAGGTCATTATTTTTACGCGTTATCAATCCTAATTTCCGAGCCACATTTCCAGAATGTACATCTAAGGGACAGGAAAGTTTAGCAGGACTAATATCCCAAATACCAAAATCCACGTCTTTGTTGTCTTTCCGACATAACCACCTAAGATTCATGTTAATTCTCTTCGCAACGCTTCCTTTCTTTGGGTCTGCGACATGTTTTCTTGTTCTTTGTGGGTGTTCAATTTCGAAGAAAATTCTATTTAATTCATGAATTGCAACTTGCAATGAATCTTTGGTTTGATATTTTCTAAAGATAGCTTCTAACCCTCCATGATTCTCATAGATATGTTTCAAAGCCTTGATGAAGTATTTAAAATCTTCTCCATTAAAAGTACGATGCACGAAAGATTCAAGTCGTTCAAGTTGGTACTCTTCATGTGTCATGACAAAATCATAAGGAGAATTCCCAAGTAAATCCATCATACGATGTCCATTTTGGGTGATCATTTTTCGATTTCCCCAAGCGATAGCCGAAACCAAAAAAGCGGCAATTTCAATATCCTCTTTTAGAGAATATCTATGAGGAACGCTTATAGGGTCGGGCTCAATAAATGCAATTGTATTGAATTCATAAGCTTTTTCATCTAAGAAAGTTTTAAGTTCTGATTTTGTTAATCCCATTGAGTTAATTGGTCGAAATATAGCATTTCTATGCGTATTCTAAGTTGATTTTATTTTGCGATATCGCATTGTTTTGGGAATCAATAAGGTACTTTATGATTAGACCCATTCTCTATCAATCAGATATTTCCAAGATGGATTTGTATTCCCTGCTATCTATTGTAATCTCACCTAAATATTTGTTAATACTATTTTATTTCCCTCAGAAAGAGAATTATGATTGAAGTCGGCTGTTATTTAACTCAGTAAAGGATCAAACTAAATCGCTACTACCCGGTATTTCCTGAATTTACGTATTAATAATGGGCATTTGCTCCTGTAATAAAAATGCGATTCTCTTTTTCGGTTTATGCGAATCCCCAAAAAATACATTTTTGTGGTTTTAAATTTTGCCATCGGCTAGCATATTAAGTATATAAACAATTCCATAATAGGAATTCGTTCCTATTCATTGAAATCAAATTCCATAAAAATAGCATGATCGTAAAAGATTCTTCTCAGAAAAAACAAGATATGTAGAGGATCTTCTTTTTAATATACATTAGCATTCATGGAAAGAGTCGATTGAAAATCTTCCC
>CBFHGY010000186.1:0-2259 GCA_965655465.1 Bacteroidia bacterium
GGAATTTTATCATCTAATTGAAGTTCATATCCTCCAGTTTCGGATTTTTTAAGTTCGCCACGCTGTAATTCCTGTCCTAATTGATTAAAAACAAAGATGCTTGGTGATTCGGTTTCAAAGGGAAAACGGATCTGTAATTTACCATCTTGATTGGGATTAGGAAATATTTTTAAGTCAGGGATAGGATTTAAATAACCGGTACTCAAAATACTTTTTATTAAAGTAACTGCGTAGAGTTTGGGATTTGCTTTGGTAAGTGAAATGGTATTATCTGAAAAGGGATTTGGGCTATCGCTTTGAATTCCCCCGAGAATATATCCGAGCAATATTGTATCACCGCTAAGTGCATCCAAATCAATTATTTCATGTGAAATTTGTGGTAAGTCTGGATTGAATAAAAATTCTGCACTGCTTCCTAAAAATTCGGGCATTTGTTCATCGAGTTTAAACTCCTTATATCCCCCCGTTGCATCTTGTGTTAGCAAACTTATGGTTTTTACAAAGGGAACTCGATCGTCCTTAATAAGTGTTTCGTTTTCATAATCGTATTGGGAAAGTCCTCCAAGAAATAATGAATGCATCTGTTTAGATCCTTTATTATACAAGGCGACTGATGCACTATGGTAGTGACTTAAGTATTGGTTAAAATTGGTGATGGGTTTAATAAAGGTGTCATGAACTTGTACTGGATATAAAAAGGGCAAATCGGCATTTTTTTGAAATACTCCGGAAGAAATTAGAAATCCATGGCTGCCGTCTTCGAAAATTTGCGGAACTAAATTGTAATCTCTTCGACGCAAATGGTCTTCATTATGAATTGCGCTATACCCATAAATAATTGGGGTTGAACCACTGTTATTGATACGGAAACGACGAACCTCATGGGTGTATTCTTGAGTATAGGTGTTGTTTCCCATTGGATTATAGCGACCATCGAATCGATGTCCACCTACCAAATAAAATTCGCCATTCATATGGGCCAAATGCCCACCGGTAACGGCAAATTTATCGTAGCTCGTTTGTTTGATATGGGCACTGAGGTTATTCCCGTTTTTTATAGCGGCGATCACATTTGAAACACTCAGGGTAGTTAAAAAGTTGTATGTTTTATGATCGGCTGCTTGAGGAGAATATCCATAACCTCCTATTATATATAAGGTATCTTTTTCTTGGTGGAAATTCATATTTGTACTGCTCAGTTGTTCCTTTAGGTTGTTACTGAGGCTGTTTAAATCAGATTTCCATACTTGATTGTTTTGGATATCGATTACATATGCTTGGGTGTTTTTGTTGGCTTCACTAAACGAGGCAAAGGGTTGGCGGGGATGTATGCCGTCTATACGACCTCCAATTACTAAAAATTCGTTTCCTTGTTGCGCGAACACATAGGAGTGCAAAGCAGGCAAATTCTCGATAGTTTTGGGGGAAATTTCAACGCGATAATTCCATTGTGCCCATACCATACAGGTGGTTAAAAAAGTTAGGGTAGTTAGGGTTATTTTTTTCATAGAATTTTGTTATTTAAATATTTCCCGAAATTGGAATAAAACTTCAATAGAAACGGTGATATTAATCACGTTTTGCATAAAATAACAGATATATCCGGTGTGTTATACTTCACAATTTGTCACATTCTTGTTCTATTGACAAGTTTTTGCACAATTTTTCAACCAAAATCGAAAAAGGTGGTTTATTTTTGAATAAATAACACTCGTATTCTTAAAAATTTATGAAATCAAATTCTACTTTCAAATCAAAATTGTTGAACCTAGCGCTTTTTACTTTTGTATTAGCAACACAAATCAATAGTGTTTATGCTCAAACCCTGGACGGTGCATCAGCTGATGGATTAATAACAATTACTAACGGTACGGAATATGATTTCCAATGGTATTCGAATCGGAGTACTCCATTTCAAAAGACAATTACTTTAACCTATTCTGGTTTTAATGCAGGTGATAAAATTACGATTACAGGAGACAATACAGATACAATGTATTTCCAAGTTAAAACTAACGTTTCTGGGAATACCGCTTATTTGGATGTAACTCGGTGGCCGGGGAATTCTAGAAATATGTGTTTCGAACCAGGTGCAGCTTCTGGAACTGTAGTATTGACATTCCAGCGTTTAGGCACAGGTGGTAATGGAACATTTACAAATAATATTGATATTGATGTTGCAAATTCTAGTTGTCAAATTCAGACGGGTATAGGAAAATCAATACGATTAAACACAACCGTTACGGTAGATGCTGCGGC
>CBFHGY010000187.1:0-2255 GCA_965655465.1 Bacteroidia bacterium
GGCTGGTGAATTGTCCCAAGACAAATATGGGATGTTATCCTTCCAATACGACCAAGAATATGTGGCTAACAATGGATCTCCCATTTCACATTCGATGCCCCTCACGAATGAAGTCTATTATGGAAATGAAGCCCATGCCTTTTTTACGGGTTTACTTCCAGAAGAGGAAATGTTAACAGCCACTGCCAAAGTGGTTGGAACGTCCGGATTAAATTACTTTAAATTACTCACAGAATTAGGCAAAGAACCTATAGGTGCCATTCAAATTGGGAATCAAACCTTATCGAAGCCCTATAAATACGAAGAAATTTCCATCGAAGAGTTGGATAATATCATTAAAAACAATGACTCATTACTGAGTACACTGTATCATGAAAAGGATTTACGATTATCACTTGCTGGGGCCCAATCTAAAACGGGTTTGTACTTCGATAACCAACGATTCTTCATCCCTCAAAATGGTTCGCCCAGTAATATCATCGTTAAACCTACCAACAGGCAATACACCGATCTTGTGTTCAATGAATATGCATGTCTTAAAATTGCAGCCGCTTTAGGGATTCTTACACCCAATGTTCAATTGGTTTCAACACCCACACAGCCACTTTTTATTATTGATCGTTACGACAGAGCGTTAATCAACAGTGATATCAAGCGCTTACATCAAGAAGATTTTTGTCAGGCCTTAGGCATACAAAACAGAAACAAATACGAATCAGACGGAGGACCTTCGTTTGAACAATGCATCAATCTCTTAAGAAGGGCAACTACCGTCCCAGCCATTGAAATCAACAAATTCGTTACTTTGTTTCTATTTAATTTAATAGTTGGCAACAAAGATGCTCATGGAAAAAATTACTCCATTCTTCATCAAAATAACCAATGTATTTTGGCACCGGCATACGATATTTTGAGTACGGCATATTATCCGGAATTAAGCGTTAAAATGTCGATGTCAATTAATGGCAAATTTGAACTTGATGAAATTAATGAAAACGATTTATATAAAATGGCACAATCCGCGAAAATCAGTGGCAAGCTGTTGATCAAAGAATATAAGCGAATAAAAGACTTGTTGCTTCCAACGGCCGATGTTATTTTAAAAGAAAATGTCTTTCCTGCCGCTTATAAAGTTTCTTTTGCCAAACACCTTCAACATATGCATTCTAGGTTGTTGTTCTAGGTTAGATTTTTGAGCCCTTAATAATTAACAATCAACTTCGATCAGCGACTATTATTTTTTGCTAAAATCCCCCCTACACCTTCTCAAACCTGCAAATGTCAACCTCTACGTCCAAAGGACTTCCCTCACACAGGAAATCGGCGTATCTCGGACTTAAATAAGAGACCAAACTGCTGCCCTTAGACCCCAATCCGTTGTATATATATAAGGTATCGTGCTGCGGATGCTTGCCCAAAAACGGCCGCCAAGTCGCTACCGTAGGTCGCGGAGCCCGCCTGTGCGACACCAATTTGATTTCTTGGGGAATCCATTCTTTAAACAACGCAATCAATTCAGCGGCGTGATGCGCTTCGGGAACGGTACTGAGACTCTCGTTGTGATACGTGCTTCCCCCGAGCCAAAGATTGCCGCCAATGGGAACCAACCACTCCTTGCGTTTTAAAATGAAATCTTGAGGCAAATCGGGAATTTCCAACACTAAAATATCGCCGCCCGTTGCCCCTAAAGGCAAATAGTTGAAATACGGATTCTCATACAAACCTATACCTTCGGCAAATACAATCTTCTCGGCGCTAAGATTCAGTGTATGCCAAATCCCATCGAAATGCAGCGACTCGTGTGGGAATTTTGCTTGAATACGGTCAATCCCAATCTGGGGGAAATAGGTATAAGCCGCTTCAAGAAACTCTTTTACATCGAGTTTTCCCGATAAAAGACATTCAGCCCCGCCAAAAGGTAGGGGAAGACCACACGCATTGGGACTCAACCCATCAACATCAACAGGAGTAAGGTGCTGTTGAAATCCGTTCTCCTTAGACCGCTTGGTCCAATTTTTAGTGTGTTGCGGATTTTTGTGGACCTGCAACGTAGGAATTCGATGGATGAATTTGGCCCCAAATAAATGCTCCCAATTTTCGTAATATTCGAATACCGACGGATATATTTCGTCGCATTTCCAGGCCTTTTGAACGTTTCTGGGCACCATCGGATTCATCATGCCGGCAGCGGTGCGACTGCTGCTGTGTTCCTTGTTATCGTCGATGATTGCAATACGCTTTCCTTTTTTATGGAG
>CBFHGY010000188.1:0-2171 GCA_965655465.1 Bacteroidia bacterium
CGCTCTACGCCTAGCGGGGGGAAAGTTCACCGGTTCCGTGCAACAGCGGTTTCATGCTTGGCTTTGCAAGCCGCACGAAAACCTAGTTGTTAGTGGCTGGTGTTCTGTTTTCCGTCATTGAACAAATATTGGAAATGTAAATTTTTCTGTCCCACTGTGGTCTCTAATAATTTTACACTCAACGTAATGATGTCCAAGATAAGCTGCTGCTGTCTCACAAATTACTTTGTTATGGTTTGCTTTATTAAAATCGTGTCGTGACATATTCTTGTTTTGTGCTTCTTGCCCAGAGTTGTAAGCATACCATTCAATTCTCTCATAATGTTGTTTTACATAAAGAGAGTTACCACGTTTTAAATGATAAATAATTTTTTTGTTCTTAGGAATTGAAAGGGAATTTGGAAAGTATCTCTCCGAATTACTTCCGTTTTCGTCTGAAATATAACATTCAATATGTATTTGCTTCTCCTTTACTTCAAGTGTCTTGCCATCGTTACTTTTACCCATATAAGGGAGTGAAAGCAGGTAGTCCTGCCAATTGAATACAAAAAACTTGTAAGTAAATTGATTGGATATGTAGAATACCTTTTCTTTACTTACTTCTGATTCATAAATGCTATAAAAATCAAGTTTCAAATCCAATTTCTCTTTTACATTGCCCCCAATTAAAATGTTATTATCATAAGCTTTTGATTGCAGTTTAGCTGCCATATCAGTATGTAAACTAGTTGTTGTTAACTCATTGCAACCTGGTATGCCATAATAAGACCATAATACTTGGTCAGCATTACCAAAGTCAATTCCAACTCTAATTTTTAATGGACGCAAATCATATTGTTTCATAATGTCTGCAAGGTCTTTTGTAACGAATTGTGTCAAAATAGATGATGCATTAAGAGCATTTATAATTGCATCATTCTCATTTTTATTTCGCCTAACAAATTGAAGAAAAATTCCATCACCTTGAAGTCTATGAACGTGTCCTCCAAATTGGTTGGCAACTTGTATTGATAATGTTAGTAAGGAGTCTTTAATCAATCTTACTTCTAGTAAAGAGTATTTCTCAATTAGTCTTGTCGAACCTTTTATATCTACAAAAACAGAAACGCAATGGTGATTGATATAGTTTGTGTCTGCCAATTCCTTAAAGTCTGGATGTGGTCCAATTGTAATGTATGGAAAGGAGTGAGGATTAATTCCGAATTTATCTTCAAGAAATTTTTTGTCATATGTAAATAGAATCTTTGGCCCTTCTATAACTGCTGGGACATTTTGTAAACTTTCATTAACGGATGATGCTTGGATTCCTTTTTGCAATTCATCGCTAAACATTCTTTGTTCTTGAAGAAGTTTTGGTGTTACCGCTACCTTTTTTGATAGCACGTCATTAAGTCCGTTCAGATAGTTGTCGAATAGTCTCATTAGAAGATTACAATTATTAAGATTAAAGAAAAAATGCAGAAAAGCTCAAAATAAACAAATCGCATAGCCCACTTTAAATTGTTGTATTTTGATTTTAACCCATTTGCAAGTTGAAAAGCTTGGTGAGAAAGGTCTCTCTCAAAATCCTTATCTGTAAGTTTACTAAGTGAGTCGTGATAGACTTTGTCACTTTCAAACTCTGAAACCGAATTGAAAAAAATATGAGAGTGATAGTTGTCTTTACTTGAGTTACCTGATATCAAATAGGGATAAACAGCATTTATTACAAATACAGTAGTCAGAATACTGGTTATGATTAGACAAAACAATGCTATGTTCAGTAATGTAACACCGCAGTTCCCCGTTATTAGTTCAGTCATTTTTGAATAGTTTGCTATTACACCACCTGTCAAAAATGTATTGAATGCTAATAGAAAATTTCCTTTCACATTAGCTCCCGATATATAGGTGTCATATCGTTGAATTATAAATTTTGTGTTATCTGTCTGTTTGTCCATATCTGTCATTTTGTATTGTTGTATGTCGTGAGTTACGCTTGCCACTAACTTCTTATTGCTTTACCTTTTTGATCTCTAGCAGGCCAAATCGATTAAGTATATATACCTTTTCGCCTGCTTTTCCCTACCCACAAGAACCCCAATTCCCCTTTCCCCCGCAATACCCTGTACAGGGTAATTTTCAGGAAATCCGCACCTTTTTTATTTCACCGCCTTCTCCACCATCCCTTT
>CBFHGY010000189.1:0-2162 GCA_965655465.1 Bacteroidia bacterium
TTTTTAAAGACTAAATTGGCATTGGCATTGAAATCTCCGGAATTCATTGTCAATTTCCCGAATACATTTAGTTTATTTTGAAGGGTGATTTCCCTTTGAATATCACCTAAATCTAATACGGATAACGCATTGGTAGTATTCAATACTGACTGGTCAAAATACAAAAGAGTAGGAGCTGCTACTTTGCCAATTTTCAATTTTGAAGTTGTGCTTCCCTTAATCGTACCACTACCCGAAAAACTTCCATAGACGTGAAGTAATTTTCCATTTATATCAAATATTTTACCTGTTACTATTTCCAGCGCATTCAAATATGTATTGGTACTTAATACAGGCGTGTTGTTAGCATCTGCATCTACAAGATAATGCGCGCCCTTTATTGTACTGATTCTTTCTGAGTAATTTAAAGGATCGGTAATATCATTGTCAATATCACCAAACCAATGCATCGGATGGGGCACTAGCGTGTCTTGTAAAACAAAATTAGAACTTGTTGAAGACATACCCATATTAAAAATAGCAAGAGGATTTCTTAATGCATCATCATAAATCACTCCCCCTAATTTTGAATTAGAACTAGCAGCCGCTCCATAATCAAACGTGTATTGGGCAATCAAATTAGAGGTAAATGGATCCAGAACCTTAAATCGATTTTCTAAAATTTCAGTTTCTGTCCGATTGGTTGACCAGATACGCACATTATCAATGATGGCATTTGCATAAAGTCCGGCTCCAACATCATTAGCATCCGCACCAATAGAAAGAAAATCATTTCCATCAAGAGTCGCAGTATTAATACTGGTAACAACAGAATCTTTATTGTAATTATTCTTGGATTGGCAATAAACAATCATCTTTGAATTGGAAACCACAAAAGCCATGTGATACCAAACATTGGCAGAAAGCGTTATTGAACTTGTGAATCTAGAATCATTTGTACCATTACTAGAAAATAGGGCTAATTGGTTTGATGATGTTACATATGGAACAATTCTCGGCTGAGGAGTGGTTACCTCATCTCTAAGAGCAATTAAATTTTGCTGAAAACCAACGGTTTGTAATTGCACCCAACATTCAATAGTAACGGCACTGGTATTAGTTGTTTTAATCGCACTGAAAAGATAATCATTGGCTCCATCGAAATGTATGGAATTGTTATGAAACCAACCCAGTGAACCGTCACCCCAAATAGCGCCGCTTATAGTACCTGAAACCGCAGTTACGTTGGTACAAGTATTTGCTACTGACGTACCCGTGCCTTCATCTAACTCATAAGCAGCCAATAATCCTGCTTCGTCAGTATGCGGGTTTCTCCTCATAAATGATGCAATTTGAGATGGAGAACGTGCTACATTCCACAACCGTACGTTATCTATTTCACCTTTAAAATAATTCCTACTACCACCAACAAGGCCTAAAACAAAATCATAATCAATTTGTGCGCCAGAAGGGGCGGTAGCGCTATCAACAGCCAAAGCATCTACATATAATAATTGCTTAGTCCCAGATTTTACCAAAGCAATATGATACCATACCTCTTCACTCAAACCTAAGCCGGACGTAAAAATGGCATATTGCGTTGTGTTATTATTGGCGTCCCGAATATCGGTGTGCAATTCGCCGTTATTAATAAAAACACTTGGATTTCTTGTGGCCGCGCCACCATTTTGTGCTCCAATTATACCAGCCCAATTCGTGCCTTGCGCGGCATACAAACCACTGCCCGCTTTAATCCAACACTCAATAGTAAAATTCTGAACACCATCTGTCAATATCTTACTATTTAGATCAACTATATCATTTGTTCCATCAAAAATCAAAGATTTATGTTGGGCATGGGTTTTGGGAATAATGGTTATTAATAAGAATAAAAAAATAAATAAGTAGGTTCTTTTCATTTGAACTTGGAGGTATTATAACTTTAACGCCCAAAAATACTTAATATTTACGCATTTTACGCATCTAGACTTGTACCATAATGTCTTCTGCACAACATTATGTCAAAGCACCCAAATACGGTTGACCAACAATTAAAAAACAAATCAAACTTGAACAACTACGCCAATACCGTCTCTTCGTGCTTGCGCAACCGTAAAATAATCATCTTACTCGTAGGCGTATTGCTCTTTTTCGCCACGCTATCAATGGGCACCAACACATTG
>CBFHGY010000190.1:0-2156 GCA_965655465.1 Bacteroidia bacterium
ATTAGGGATTAAAACTTCAGGGGTTTCTTTAACTTCAAAATAGGTGATTGTGGAATCATTGCATCCATCAAAAGTGTTAACTAAAAGCTTGATTTTATTATATCCAGGATGATTGAAAATTAATGGAATACTATTGCGGTCGCGAGTAATTAGAGAATCGTTGAGATATATAGAGGTATTATGATTTCCAATAGTTGCATCAGCTATATACAGCTTTTTTTCTTTCGGAAATATGCACGCTTCTGGCATATTCATAAATAAGTTCACCGTAGGTTTTTTGCCTATATTAACTAATACATTCAAGGTGTCACGGCATCCGTCAAGGTCTAAACCAAATAATCTAAAATATCCATTTTCACCTAGTTCAATATTGCCCTTGCTGAAACCGAAATTGGATGTGACATTTTCAATTAAGCCAGAAGGCGTCTTCCAAAAGCCAGAATAGGCTTTGTTAGTATTTATGGAAATATTCAGAATTTCACCTTCACATACATTGTATTTTTGACCATTATTATCGCTTAAAAATAATTTTTCTGGGATTTTTAGTGAAAAGTCTATCGTGTCTTTGCATCCGTATTGTGTTTGATAGAAAACTTTGTAGACCCCTGAATCTGTTAATTTAGTACTTGGAATCCAAAGCTGATTGTTTGGGTTTATTTGAAGAGCCGAATTGTTTTTGTACCATTGAGCTTTTTTTGGATTTCCAAGATAAACTGAGAATGCCGAACCTTCGCAAACAGTTGTATCGATTTGCTTAACGTAATCAGGGTATATCCTAAGTTTGAACGTGTCTTTATAAACACAACCAGAATCATTCTTGGATTCGATAATATAGTTACCCGTATCACGACTCGTAAAGTTGCGAATTATTAGCTTTTTATCGGTCTTTATATTATTAGGAGTTCTCCAAGTAACAATTCTATCGTCCGAGTTTGATAATGTAATTGAATCAAAACGACAATAAAATTCTGAAAATATTGGCTTGTTTAAATATGCCACACCGTCTGCAAGGTAAATTGTAGCGGAATCACTACAATTATTAACGTCATAGATATAAGCCTTGTAAATATCTGCCTTTAAGTTATCAATAGATTTTTGTGTTCCTAAGATTGTATTTTTCGAGTTAGCCCAATTATATCGATAACCGGGAGTTCCTCCTTGAATAAACAGAGATATTCGGCCATCTTCCCCCTCTTTACATTTAATGGAATCGATATTATAACTGATCTTGATTTCTGGCGGGTTGTTAATTCCAAAACTATCTGAGGTGAAACACCCTTTTTGATCTTTGACATTTACGTAATAAAAGCCTTCGGATAAATTTTTAAATGTATCCGAGAGCTTATAATTCTGATTGTTTAATGAAAAATAATAAGGATTTAGTCCACCTGTTGGTTTGGCGATTACTTGACCGTCACTGCTTCCAAAACAACTAATAGATTTGAACAGTTCGAAATCTAGCTCGAGTTTATCCGGTGCAATTAAAATGAAATCCTTAAGTGACATACAACCTTTGCTATCGGTTACTTGCACAGTATAGCTCCCGGCAGGTAGATTGTTTAAAGTGTCAGAATATCGCATACGTTGTTCAGACCACTTGTATTTAAAGGGAGCGCCATTGCCACCTTTGATTTCGACTTTGGCATTTCCGTCGTTTGCCCCTTTACAACTAGGGTCCGCAAATAATATATCTAAATACATACTATCGGGGGCTTTGATGAAGATGTCGGCCGTGTCTTCGCATCCCTTATCGTCAAAAGATCTTACAGTATAATACCCCTCTTTAAGACCGCTGCGTAGTACATTGCTGAAATAATTTTCATTGTTCCATTTATATTTTATAGGTTCAGTTCCACTTGTTGATGCAGCGGCAAGAATTGCAATTGAGTCCGTATGACAGTTTAAATCTTTTAATTTGACAATTTCTGTTAATGGATTTGGGTTCACTTTGACGGAAATTGAGTCACTTGACTTGCAACCATATTGAGTCTCTCTTTTTAGGTAAATTGTATAAATTCCTGCTTTCTTGAATATATGTTTTAGGGTATCATTTCTATTGATAAGAGTTCTTCCATCTGATATATACCAAACTTTAGATGGGTTTAGACCAATTGCTGTTTTGTTCTTTGAATCATCTATAATTGTGAAATTGTTTA
>CBFHGY010000191.1:0-2131 GCA_965655465.1 Bacteroidia bacterium
GTAAAATATAGACAGTAATTGCTATACTTGTTTAACTCACAATTATTTATGAACTTCGTAATGATGAATATCAAACAATACATAGAAATTAACCCTGAGAAAAGATTTGGAAAGGCAATTGTGAAGGGAACCCGTATTTCTGTTGCTGATATCCTAAATTGGATGGCGAATGGGATGACTCGAGAAGAAATCATTCAGGACTACCCGGAGTTAAGCAAAGAGCAGATTAATGCATGCCTATTTTTTGCCGCAATTTGAAAAAGACCTCGCGTGTCTTGAAATAAGAAATTAAACTTTTGGTACAACAATTGGGGAGTATTATTTATAGCTTAAAATCAAGGCTAAAAATACACCCTATACATACTACTATTAGTATTGAATGTGATTGAGTAAGATCTTAAACTTGGAGGTATTTAAAACTATAAAACTCAAACATGAAACTTATTAAACGATTTCTACCACTGATAATCATATTAGCCTCATTTAATGTGGCTTATGGGCAAGTTGAATTAAAACTTGACTTCTATAAACATTTCAAATATGGACATCAAAAATTCACCAATGGTTATTTTAAAAATCCCCAAATGGAAATGGACTTATTGGGGAATGTCTTTATTGCCATTTCAACTACGGATTATTATGAATTTGAAACCGACAATGATACCGGTAGTTTGATTTTATTATTGAAGTTTGATAAAGACGGTAATTTAAAATGGAAGAAAAAGTGGAAGTACACGGATTTTTCATTTGCAGCGTTCACAGGTTTACAAGCGGATGACAATGGAGGCGTTTGGGCAAAAGGACCTCTTAATTTAGCCGTTGAGGTAAAAATAGACGAAAAAAAATACAATACATTCCCCAATGCTAGGACTTCATTTCACTTTAACCAAAACGGCAATTTTGACAGAATGGCGCCCATGCATTTTGCTTGTAATTCCGAACTAATTAAGGGATTAGACGGAAATTATTACAGTATTGGTAACGCTGGAGAATTATCAAGTTTTGATGATAGTGGTAAAGTAGTCCTTGACTATTTTAAACCTTTTTATAATTTAAATAGGCCTGAATTCGCCATAAGTGCCAATGGTGATCGCGCTTTTGTAACCATTGACCCTTCAGGATCTCGCAACATGTATGATACTGTTTATTCGTGGACTAATTACGGCCATACTGTAATTTGCTTCGATAGTTCAGGAAAAGTGAAATGGCATAGATTAATTAAGGATGTTGGATGGCAAAATGAAGCAGCCCACCATAGGGTTCGATATGATAAACAAGGAAACTTGTATGTAGCATCCAATTTTTCTAAAAACACGCCTGGTAAATCCGGACTTTTTTCTGGGGGATATAGGGCCATTATTTATAAATTCGATACAAATGGAGTGTTAGTGGGAGAGTTTTACGATACTACCAAAATCGGTGATTTTAAAATGAGTTCAGAAGCTTGGCTGTATAATGATGAACAAGGTAGAATAAATGCTGTTATCTATACCTATAATGGTTACAATGAACAGCATTACCCCAAAGTCAATTTAACTGCTGCGCAATCCGGTAAAATGTTAAAGGTCGTATTTGACTCCAACTTCAATGCAACACAATATTTTTTAGGTCCCAGAGTAGGTGTTCCTGGGAATTCTATGCCATCAAATAAATTTTGTATGTTTCACAAAACGTATTCCTTAGACAATAAATATCGTTTACCCGACAATACTGAAATTTTACTCATGAGCAATGAAGATATGGTATTTATGGTTTTAGATAGCATAGGTAGACCCGCTTCTACGCATACTCTCCAAGAGCCCAACCAATTGTCGGTTATTCCCAATCCAAATCATGGGGACTTTAAAATCAAGCTTGTTAATGATCAATTTAAGGAGCTAAACATCAAAATTTATAATTCAAATGGTCAACTAATATTAAACGAAACAACGACAAGAAATAAAGCTGGCGAATACACTATTTCATTGCCGAAGTCTTTCCGAACTTCAGGATTTTACTTCATTTCAATAAAAACAGATACCGGCGTTCAATATCAAGAAAAAATATTCGTAGTTTGAACATTCTGCAATTCGAATAGCGACATTCCTGGTAAAATAAAAAAAACCACTAGAAATGGTGACTTTTCTCTTTT
>CBFHGY010000192.1:0-2120 GCA_965655465.1 Bacteroidia bacterium
CTTTCAAGGGGTATTTATATCTTGAAAGTAGGAAATGAGGTCTTTCGGGTAATTAAAGACTAATTAACCAGACTTTTTACTTAAGTTGAGCTTGTTCAATACCTTAATTATGGAAAATGCCACAATCGCTACGAAGAGAAAGTTCAGAGTGGCGGCAATGATTTTTCCATAATTAAACGGTCCTGCTTTCAAATCACTGATTTGTTCAAAACCACTCACCAGTGTAATTATTGGCATGATAAGATCGTTTACAAAACTTTGTACAACACTCTGAAAAGCGGTACCCATTACCACTGCAATAGCCAGTTCTGCAACATTGCCTTTTTGTATGAATGTTTTGAATTCTTGAAGAATACTCATGTGTTAAAACTAATAAAAATTAGTTGTTTTTAGTCAAAAACATGATGAAAATCATCAAAAAGTAGTGATTTTTCTCACTTTTTGAGTCAACTACTTTGTTGAACTTTGTAAAACAAAAACATTAAAATAAATAAATCTGCCATGAAAGTAGAACAAATTTACACAGGATGCTTGGCACACGGAGCCTATTACATAGCATCAAACGGCGAAGCTGCGATTGTAGATCCCCTTCGCGAGGTACAACCTTACATTGATCGCGCCGAGAAGGACGGCAATACCATTAAGTACATTTTCGAAACGCATTTTCATGCGGATTTTGTGAGTGGACATTTGGATTTGGCCAAGAAAACTGGCGCAAGTATCGTTTTTGGACCAACAGCTAAACCCGGATTTGATGCCATTACTGCCGAAGACCGTCAAGAGTTTAAACTTGGAGATGTTACCATAAGAGTATTGCATACTCCAGGCCATACCTTGGAAAGTTCTACTTTCTTGCTCATCGATGAAAACGGAGTAGAACACGCAATATTTACTGGAGATACGCTGTTCATCGGTGATGTAGGAAGACCTGATTTGGCTCAAAAAGTTATTGAAGACCTAACACAAGACAAATTGGCTTCTATGATGTATGATTCCATGCAAAATGTGATCAAACCCTTATCCGATGATATCATTGTATATCCAGGTCATGGTGCAGGAAGTGCTTGTGGTAAGAATATGAGCAAAGAAACTACCGACACCTTGGGAAATCAGAAAAAAACCAATTATGCCCTACGCGATGGTTTGGATCGAGAAACCTTTATGGCCGAGTTATTAGATGGTTTAATGCCCCCTCCAGGGTATTTCCCCAAAAATGTTTTGATGAATATTCAAGGATATGAGTCTATCGATCGTGTTTTAGATCAAGGGCTTAAAGCGTTAAGTCCAAATGCATTTGAAGCGGCGGCAAATGAAACCGATGCGCTAGTATTAGACACCCGGAACGCAAATGTATTTGCTGCGGAACATATTCCCAATAGCATAAACATTGGCGTGGATGGAAGTTTTGCGCCTTGGGTTGGTGCACTTATTACAGATATAAAACAACCAATTCTATTGGTATCGGATGAGGGTACAGAGGAAGAAGTTGTTACCCGTTTAGCTCGAGTAGGCTATGATTTTGCTATGGGTTACTTACATGGTGGCATCGAAGCATGGAAAGCGGCAGGGAAGGAAGTAGAAAGCATTCCAAACCTAAGTGTTGAAGAATTCGTGCAGAAATATCAGGAAGATAAAACTTTGAATATCCTCGATGTGCGCAAAGCAAGTGAATACGGATCCCAACATATTGTAGGCGCTATTAATGGTCCATTGGATTATATCAACGATAGCATGACATTAATCGACCCAAATAAAACCTATTATGTACATTGTGCAGGCGGTTACCGCTCGATGATTTTCAACTCTATTTTGAAAGCGCGTGGTTACGATAATCTATTCAATGTGCAAGGCGGTTTCAATGCCTTGAAAGACAATTCGGCATTTGAAGTAACTGCCTATGTTTGTCCAAGTACCATGCTTTAAGGATAAAACAAGCTGTAAAAATAAAGGGCTGTCTCATTTGAGACAGCCCTTTATTTTTGTATTTGGGAAACCTGAATTAAAAACGATTTTCAGATGCGATTTTCTTAGATATTCTTTCGTTATGGCTGCCAAACCAATGTCTTTTTATAGGTCTGTTTGTCAGCGGTTTGAATGTTTAGGTACAACATTTGACTAGG
>CBFHGY010000193.1:0-1541 GCA_965655465.1 Bacteroidia bacterium
CTTTGCGGTTCGCTAAGCCGATTAGGCTTCAATGCGCATCATCTGATCGAATTTTGCCAAACGCTCGTTAAGCATTTCGAGATTCAATTCTTGGACTCTTTCAGTTCCGAATTTTTCTACACAATAACTGGCCATTGCGCTTCCGTATACCACTGCTTTTTTCATGGATTCAAAATCAGTTTTTTCAACAGAAGCCAAATAACCAACAAATCCACCCGCAAAGGTATCTCCGGCACCTGTGGGGTCAAAAACTTCCTCTAAAGGCAATGCAGGGCAGAAAAAGACTTCGTCATTCTCACCAAAGAGAAGGGCTCCATGTTCGCCTTTCTTGATGATGAGGTATTTGGGACCCATTTCACGGATTTTGCGGGCGGCTTTTACCAAGCTGTATTCGCCACTTAATTGACGGGCTTCTTCATCGTTAATGGTAAGCACGTCGACTTTTGCGATTACTTTATGAAGGGTATCTAGTGCGATATCCATCCAAAAGTTCATGGTATCCATTACAACCAATTTGGGGCGCGATTCAATACGTTCGAGGGTAGTTAATTGCACATCGGGGCTGAGATTACCCAACATTACGAAATCAGGATTTTTCCAATTTTCAGGAATTACGGGATCAAAAGTCCCCAAAACATTTAACTCCGTCGTAATAGTATCTCTGCTGTTCATATCCATATGGTATTTCCCATGCCAGAAAAAGGATTTCTCGCCTTGTTTTACTTGCAAACCTTGGGTATCTACACCTCTACTATTGAGTGTATCCACGAAATTAAAATCAAAATCCTCCCCTACTACAGCCACCAGACCCACGTTTTTCGATAGCAGTGAAGTTGCCAAAGATATGTAAGAGGCAGCGCCTCCAATAATTTTTCCAGTAGACCCGAATGGGGTGTCGATTGCATCAAATGCCACAGAACCAATAACTAACAAACTCATGAAATATTTTTTATAAATTTTTTTAGCAAAGGTATTGAAAATTCGCCGAACTTGATATACATTTGCACTCTCGTTGAGAACGAAAGGTTCTTACACCAAAGCGAAATACTCCTTGATAGCTCAGCTGGTTAGAGCAATTGACTGTTAATCAATAGGTCGTTGGTTCGAGTCCAACTCAGGGAGCCAAAAAGCCTCACAGAAATGTGAGGCTTTTTTGTATCCAATTATCCGCTTCATAAATACGTTCCTTTTGTTAGTTTTGCATCCATGACGGAAGAACAAATCCAGTATATTGTTCATATCCATGAAAAAATGGATCGACAAGGCCCAGGAAGTGATGAAGAAACGCGAAAGGCGCTTAAAATAACCAGACTGGATAAGCACCAACATTTAGAAATTCTCGATCTCGGCTGCGGAACAGGCGCTCAAACTCGTGTTCTGCATGAAAATCTAAATGGGACCATTCATGCCTTTGATATTTTTGAAAACTTCCTAAATGAATTAAAGACCCGTTTGCCTTTTCCTAATGTAAAACCCAAATTAAACCCCATGGAGGAACTACCTTTCATGCATGATTCTCTAGATTTAATTTGGGGCGAAGG
>CBFHGY010000193.1:1551-2120 GCA_965655465.1 Bacteroidia bacterium
TAATATGGGATTTCAAAATGGCCTCAATTATTTAAGACCTTTCTTGAGAACCGGAGGATTTATCGGCTTATCTGAAATAACTTGGTTAAGCGAAGAGCGCCCTAAAGAAATCGAAGATTATTGGAAACAAGAGTATCCCGAAATAGGGACAATAAATGAAAAAATAAAAACCATTGAAGACTGTGACTACGAACTAAAAGGTCATTTCATTTTATCCGAAAACAGCTGGATAGAAAACTATTACAGTCCCTTAGCGATTAAAATCCATCAGGATTTGGATTCAAACATACTTTCGGATGCACAATTAGAAGTAGCGCACTCCTATTTAGATGAAATAGAAAACTACAACAAATTCAAATCGTATTTCGGCTATGGGTTCTATATAGCACAAAAGTTATAATTCGCTCTTCAACAAATGAAATCCGTAAATCAAGCCAAAACTACATTGTACATCGCCATGTCGAAAGATGGTTACATTGCCGGCGCAAACGATAGTTTAGACTTTCTAAATCCTTACCAAGTTGAAGGTGAAGACTACGGATACCATGCATTCATAGAAAAAATCGATG
>CBFHGY010000194.1:0-2100 GCA_965655465.1 Bacteroidia bacterium
CAGCGCCTCCAGAATTCGGCCATGTCGCGAGAGAAATAAGGGAAGGCGAAGTTTTGCATAAGACTGAACCCAAATAAACGGGAGGTACCAATGGCGATATCAGAATAGCCAGAAAAGTCGCCATAGATTTGGAAGGCGAAGAAAACGGCACCGAGAAAAAGGGTTGCCCCATTATAATCATGGTAGTTTTCGAATATTTTATTGGCATATTCGGCACAGTTATCGGCAATGACAATCTTTTTGAACAAACCCCATGAGATTTGTCGACAGCCATCAACGGCTTTGGCGTAATTGAAACTGCGTTTGGTGTAAAATTGGGGCAATAGGTTGGTGGCCCGTTCAATAGGCCCCGCAACTAATTGCGGAAAGAAGCTCACAAATGCGCTGAAAGCGATGAAGTCTTTGGTAGGTTCTAATTGTTTTCGGTAAACGTCAATGGAATAGCTGAGGGTTTGGAAGGTATAGAAGCTGATCCCGACGGGCAAAACGATATCGAGTCCTCTTGCTGTGATTGGGCTTCCCAAGAAAGAAAAGGCCTGAACGAAATTATCGAGAAAGAAATTATAGTATTTAAAGAATCCCAAGAAACCGAGGTTGATGATGATGGAGGTCCAAAGAAGGAGTTTCCGTTGGTAGTCTTTTTGGTATTTCCCGAGTCCGACGCCCACGAAGAAATCGACAAGGGTACTGAAGAGTATGAGTGACAGGAATCGCCAGTCCCACCAGCCGTAGAACACATAGCTCGCCAAGAATACCAGCGTATTTTGTGCTTTGAGGCTCTTTTGGAAAACGAACCAATAGAGTACAAAGACAATGGGCAGGAACAGGGCAAAGTCGAGGGAGTTGAACAGCATTGTTCGAATTTACAGATTACCGGATAATTTGATCACAAAACTTTCTAAAATGCTATTTTAATTAGTGAAATCGTATATTTTACTTATAAATGCAAATAACGGAGTTATATCTAATAGAATGCTAAACAACAAAGTCTAAACAGCGAAGCCTAAACATAATTGCGCAGCAATTCTAAACGCTTTACTATACAATCATCCCAGCCGCCACCGTTTCATTCGTGGTTTCGTCAATAACGATTAAAGAGCCGGTCTTGCGATTTCTGTGGTAAGGATCTACGAACAATGCTTGGCTGACTCTGATTTTGGCCTTGAAAATATCGTTGGTCTTAATTTCCTTATCAACGGAGTTTCGAGTGAGGGTGGAAATATCCATTTTATAGATAATATCTTGGAATTTACCCAAAACTTCGGATGTGCCATGTCGAACCACGTATTTGGTATTCGGATTTAAAGGCTTTTCATTGAACCAACAAGCCGCAATATCCAATTCTTTGGAGGCTTCGGGTTGATTATTTGTTTTCGTAAGGGTATTTCCTCTAGAAACGTCGATATCATCCTCAAGGGTAATGGTCACAGACATAGGGGCAAAGGCTTCCTCAAGAGAATGATCCCCGATGAAAATTTCCTTAACCTTTGATTTCAGACCACTGGGCTGCGCAATAATTTCATCCCCAACGCGGAAAATACCTCCATCGATACGACCGGCATATCCTCTGAAGTCGTGGTATTGGTCGGTATGAGGTCGTATTACCGTTTGCACAGGGAAGCGCGCATCGGTATGGTTTTCATCGCTACCGATGTGAATGGTTTCTAAATTATGCATCAAGGTAGCACCGTTATACCAATCCATGTTAGTTGAGCGATTCACCACGTTATCCCCCTTTAATGCTGAAATCGGAATAAAACGAACATCTTTGACTTCCAATTTTGAGGCAAAGGCCTCATATTGTGCCACTACCTTTTGATAGGCTTCCTCCGAATAATCTACCAAATCCATTTTATTGATGCACACAATGATATGGGGTATTTGCAACAAGCTTGCAATGTAAGAATGTCGATAGGTTTGTTCAATTACTCCTTTACGGGCATCAACCAAAATCAGGGCTACATTGGCGGTGGATGCACCGGTAACCATGTTGCGTGTATATTGAATATGTCCGGGAGTATCCGCAATGATGAATTTGCGTTTTGGAGTAGCAAAATAACGATAGGCTACATCGATGGTAATGCCTTGTTCGCGTTCGTC
>CBFHGY010000195.1:0-2077 GCA_965655465.1 Bacteroidia bacterium
CAACATGATCGATTGCACCCGTTTATCTTTTCTGTAATACTTCATGGGATTAATCGAACCGCTGTAGGGCTTGTCAATCAAAACGGAATGACCCAGGCCTTTAAAATGCCGTTCTGAGACTTCCCCCAAAGCCGGAGGCGTGTGAAATTGGGCTATTTATTTGCTGAATGCCGATTTCTTAGATGGCATTTCTTTTACTGGACAAAGCATAATTATAGCTTGATTAATGTTTCATTTATTTCATCTCTCAGCTTAGATAATACATTTACTTCATTCGCAAATATTTTCCATTTGCCTATCGTATCACTTATTTCATCAATTGTTTCAGCGGCTTTTTTGTTTTTTATGGATTTACCTACTGCGAGCAAGTCATCCCTTGTAATATTAGTTCTTTTACCATTTACACTCAAGACGTGCTGGCTCACCCACTGGTGTTTGGGTTGATAGGCATGGCAAATATCATAAGCAGGTGATAATTCCCACTTTCCGTCCTTCTTCAAACGGAAAGCAAAGTTTTTGGTATGATCATCGCAATTTCGAGCCACTACATTAAATACCATTCTGCGAAACAATTGCTCAGCATCAGCATAAGACAATTTTAGTTCTCTCATCGTTTGAAAAAGTTGCTCATAGCTAAAACTGGTAATTTGATTATAATCAAAATGCTTCATCGCACAAAAGGTTTGTATGTGATGTTTGGTGGCGCCTCCTTCACGGTCAAATCTCTTGGTCATAAAATGTGCCCGCCCATTTTCTTCCATTAATCTGGAGGGCATCATGTCAATACCACAGGCAACAGCCATATTGTAATAGGCCATTTCTACTCTGCCATATCCTTTGCTAGCTCCCAACTGAACATCACTTACTCCATCCAACTTAATGAGCCAATGCTCAAATCCTCTTGGAGCATTGGTTTGTCCAGATTTTACAACTCCTGTTTTTTCGTTGTATGCTATTACTGCTTTTGGTCTCGCACCACCGGCAGACGTTCCAATGCGCAAAATTTCCATAATTGCCTTTTCTTCATCTGCATTCAAATTGGCTACAAATGCCTCTTTCTTAGTCAACATCCTTTGGGCAATATCTACCAAACTATCTATCTCTACCGAAAAAATGCGTTTACTTTCCTTTAAAGTAGTCGGTTCAAACTCTAGGGCTCCCATACCTCTTGTGCCTATGAAACAAAGCATTTCAACGGGGTTCATGCTATCCAACGGCCTACCTTGTTGTGCCAACCACAAATTAATGAGATCGTTTCCATATCTATCAGGTAATACATCGGCCAATAGGCCTGGCAATCCTTTGAATGTATCAAAAGTGGGTTCCGTCTTTTTTCGCAATGCCGGAAAGTTAAAGTTGCTTTTATTCCCATTAATTGGCATTTGTAATGGAGACAAATCCCATCCTTTAATTTTAAATTTGGAGTCATACTCAAATGTTGCATAGCCTGTTGCTGCATCCCAAGCGACAGCACCCACTAACTCCCCCCATATTTTAACATACGCTGTATTCACACTTACCAGTTTGATTCTTGTGTATTATTAGCATTTAAATGCCTGGCTCTTTTTCGTTTTCCCTTTTCAACCTTTGCTAATGCAAGCGGACTTATACTCTGTTGAATCTCAAAAGCATTCATAACATGTAACTGGTCCAATACACGAAGCACCTGAATGAAGGTTGCCAGCGTAACCGTTTCACCTCTTTCGAGCAAACTGAGCGTAGAACGGCTGATGCCGGCAGCTTTTGCCACCATTTCCTGAGTTTTGTTCTGCTCCATCCTTTGGTGTTTTACAAATGCACCAATTTGTTGGGATAAAGCCGCATCACTCATGGATAGCCAATTTTTGTATGATATATCAGTCACAATATGATGTATTTTAAATTAACGAATGATTTATCATACGAATATAGTAATTATAATTGAATAAAAACACACAATGAATGATATATCACTCATTAAAAGCATTAAAATGTATTAATGAGTGATATATCATACAAAAATGCCTGTAAAAATATGTATTTTGCTATCACCTCCACCCAACCCGCAACCACCGATATGACCTGCTCATAGCCCTCC
>CBFHGY010000196.1:0-2065 GCA_965655465.1 Bacteroidia bacterium
TCCCTTTGAAGTACCTAAAAATAAAGACGCTTTTCCGGTACCATCACCAATGAAAATATCTTCGAAACCATCTTTATTAACATCACCGCTACTTATACCAGGACCTAACATAGTTAAGCGATGAGGTAGCAAGGGCTCTCTTTTAAAGTCTGGAGTTTCAATTTCACTATGGGTGAAGGGCAGGAGATTTACAGATTTTTCGAAGTAAACTGAATTTGGTGCCTTTAGGTGATTTTTTAAATCCGACTGCCATTTCACACTTTCTAATTTAATCGTATGCGTTTGGTCTAAGCCTTCTATATTCAATAGACCCAATTTTCCATCGAGTGTTTGAATAATCATTTCCGGAATTGTCGTTTCAGCCCCTAAGCCGATATGAAAAATTGGCTCAGAGGCACTCAAATATCCACGATGACTGAAATTTTGAAATACCCTGTACATCCCCGTTTCGGTTTTAACCCAAACTTTCACCCCTTCGGTGTTTTTATTTTCTTCAGATTTCAGTTTAATATTAACGAAATGATTTTCAGTACCTTTATTTCTGTATACTAAAGCAGATTCCCCTTGATTACATACAATCAAATCCATTTGACCATCGCCATCTAAGTCTCCAATTGCCGCACCCGAGCTAAGGGTTGCATCTTCGAGTCCCCAATCAACAGCGCGATTTTGCATCCCATAATCGGTACCTTCGAATAGGAAATTTTGTAATTTTTCGAAAGGCAATAATTTGAGTACATCTTCGTGGTTTATTTTACCATTTTTACTTTGTTCTATCCGATTTTGATACATGATAAAATCTAAGTCGGTAACATCTCTATAATAACCATTGCTCACAAAAAGGTCTTGACGTGCATCATTGTTGAAGTCACAAAACAAAGCGGACCAACTCCAATCGGTTTTTGCCACATTATATAAAAAACCTAAATCAGAAAAAGTACCATTACCCTGATTAATTTGTAGGTTGTTATGCATAAATTGAGGTCCATAACCATTGCGTTTACTCACACTCACATAATCGTAATCTTTAGATCCCAAAAGTCGCATATATCGATTTGGATTTTCGGGTAACATGTCCAAAGTGATGAAATCGAGATGTCCGTCATTATTAATATCTGCAGCATCTGAACCCATTGAATTAATACTACTATGTGGTAATCTCTGGTAACATTCATCCTTAAATGTACCGTTTCCTTGATTCATGTAAAAATAATCGGGTACGTGGTAATCATTACATACATATAAGTCAATGAATCCATCGTTATTGAAATCACCAGGCGTAACACTCAAACAATACCCCCCTGCAAGCATTCCCACTTTTTCGGTGATATCTATGAATTTGTCACCCTTGTTTTCAAAAAAATGTTGAGCAGAATTAGTAGTCATTTTTAAAGTTTTGGAGAAGGGAATATTGATATCCGAAAAATAATCCAAAGCATGATTTCCCAAGTACATATCTAAATCCCCATCATTATCAAAATCTATAAATGCAGCGCAGGAACTATTTCCGGCATCATCAATGCCCCATTCGGCGGCACTCTCTTTAAAAGTGCCATTTTTTAAATTGATAAACAGCTTGTTTTTCTTTTTGTTGGGATCCTTGCTAGGTCCGCTACTGCATACATAAATATCGATCCATCCGTCTTGATTTACATCGACCATGCTTACTCCGGTCATCCAATTTTCAGTGCCTACACCTGCTTTGGTTGTAATATCTTCAAATTTCAATCCGCCTTTATTTAGGTAAAGGCGAGAACTGCTAGCATTTCCTGCAAAATACACATCATTCAAACCATCGTTGTTAATATCTGCAATACCAACTCCTGCTCCGTTAAAGAAATAGTGATAGGTGAATTGATTTAAAGTGTCGCTTTCAGGTATGATGTTATTAAAGTCAATACCCGTGAACTCTGGATCTAATTTCTCGAATAATACACCGGTATTTCCGGATTTATCAGGGTCTTCAGATTTACATTGGCTGAAAACAATGCCCAATGTTATCCCTACAATAACATACCGTAGTGTCCAAAATGTGTGTTTCATATTAATTGCGTCTCGCTTGATC
>CBFHGY010000197.1:0-2049 GCA_965655465.1 Bacteroidia bacterium
TGCTTTTCTTGGATTACTTTGGGCTTATTTTCCGTTTCGTCCTTTGTAAATAAATCAGGACTTGAAATGTCGGCATTGGCAGGCTTCGTGCGCTGAGGTTTAGACTTGGGTTCCTCTGTAAGACGCGGAGTTGCAGCTACCCTCGTTTCCGTTTCAAGATTTGGGGAGGGTGTATCGGAAAGCAAAGGTGCTTGAACATCGCGGGTTTCGATGTAGGTATTTTCAGGCTTCTCGGAAACATACGAATTTCCAAATTCTACGCTCAACTGAATCGGATTTCTCGGAATTAAAGGTTCTTTTAATTCGGGCTTATCAAACAATTCTTGTGCTTCGATGCCAATTTTCTTTTGAATACGCATAGCCAAATCCGACATATGTTCGTGATTAGGCTGAAAAGGCGACTTGATTTTGCTAAATTCTATATTCATGGCATTATACTATAAAACACCTAAATAAATCTCGATTTTCTTAACCGCGTGATGGTAGCTAGACTTAAGCGCTCCCACACTGGTTTGGGTTAATTCTGCAATATCTTCATAGGGAAGATCTTCAAAGTAACGAAGTACAAATACCAATTTCTGTTTAAAAGGCAAATAACAAAGGGCTTTTTGCAATTTCACTTCGATTTCACGCTCTGAAATGGTATCATCTTGCTGTAAATACTCCGACATGTATACCAAAGCATCGTCGAAATCAATTTCAGGCCTCTTTTTTCTTAAAAATGAAATGGTTTCATTTGAAGAAATGCGATAGATCCAGGTAGATAATTTACTTTCTCCTCTGAACGAAGACAAATTCTGCCAGATTTTAATAAATACTACCTGTGTTACATCATCCGCATCGTCTTTAGAAATGAGCATATTGCGGATATATGCATACACCTTTGCTTGATAACGACGCAATAATTCGCGAAACGCATCTTCGGTATAAATAGGCTTATGAAAATACGAAACCAGCTGCTCTTCTTCCAATTTTTGAAAGTTGATGCTAATGGCCGGTGTGCGCATTTCAGATTTAATCATATCTCTTTCGGGCAAACTCATGGTGCTTTCCTTTTGGTCTTTACAAAGATTAGCTCTTCGAAAGACATTAGACGCATTGAAGGCCTTAAAGTTTAAGACACAACATGTGAATACCGCAAAAAGTGTACACTAAAATGGAATGCACAAAAAAAAGGCTCCTAAATGGAGCCTTTTGTATTCAAACCCTAGCAAAGGATTTGATAAAAATCTAGAGTGCTTACTTAACGATACGGCGTTCTTTGATACGCGCTTTCTTACCAATTTGATCGCGTAAGTAAAATATACGTGCACGACGTACTTTACCGTGACGGTTTACTTCAATTTTATCAATGTAAGGACTGTGTAAAGGGAAAATACGCTCAACACCTATTCCATTAGATATTTTACGAACGGTAAACATTTCGTTCACCCCTGCATTACGACGTTGCAATACATCGCCTTGGAACTGTTGAATACGCTCCTTGCTACCTTCCTTGATCTTATAAAAAACGGTTATACGGTCACCAGCTTTAAAATCAGGCAAATCGGTACGCAACGTTTCTTGAGTGATGCTATTTACTATTAAGTTCATGATTTTCGTTTCAAATCGGGCTGCAAATATACATAAATCTATTTCTCAAAACAATGAATGCAAGAATATTTTTCATTTAAATGCAATCCATATCCAATCATTGTGCCTTTTTATCGATGCAATTTCAATTTTTGCCTGCCGGCACATCTCCAGCGCATCGGATTCGTTCGAAGTGATTATTCCCTTGGCTCCCATCGACTTAAACCGGCTAAATTCCGTACTCTTATCCTGTAAATTATACCAAGGAAATCCTTTCGCGCCCAAATAATAAAAATACACACAGCCCGATTGATCGGGACCTACAATCCACAAATCTTGCGATTTGCTTAACTCCTGCATCCGCTCACGGCTTTCAGATTGGGTAAAGGCAAGCGGCATACCCGGTTTATCGAGATTGAAATTGTGCGACATGCGCAAAACCGACCAAATAGGGGCTAAAAGTAACAGAATATGCCA
>CBFHGY010000198.1:0-2041 GCA_965655465.1 Bacteroidia bacterium
GCACAGCGTATTGGCAATGTTTTGTTAGATCAATTTGGGATGGATGATTTGGTTTATTGTGTTGAAGATCAGTGCTTGAATCAGGTGATTGGTGAATTGCCTGAGTTGTTTTTTATGCCCCCCATTGCACCAGATGTAGTTGTTTTTTGCGGCAGCGGAGCGGTAAAAATGCAAGATATTGATGATGTTGAACAAATTGAAAATTACAAGAAGCAGTTTGGGGTTTTCCCTAAAGTCTTGATTTGTGGCGGTAAGATTTTTCTAGTTGCTTCAAGTATAAGAAAGGCGAGAGAAATGGAGGAGGTGCTTAAGTTTACTATCCAGGTTTTGAAGCAGAATAAAAATCAAAAATTGATTTTTTTGCGTGAGACCGAAATTCATTATTTAAACCATTGGGAAGCGGAAAAATACAGGCAAAAGTTATAGAAGTATATGCACATAATTATTCCAATGTCGGGAATCGGGAATCGATTCATTAAAGCGGGCTATACAGTTCCCAAACCATTGATTGAAATTGGGGGAATGCCCATTATAGAGCATGTATGTAATTTGTTTCCGGGAGAAGATAAATTTACGTTTATATGCAACTCCCAACATTTGGCTGAAACCAATATGCGGGAAGTTTTAGAGAGAATTAAACCTAAAGCTGAAATCATTGAAATTCCTAATCATAAATTAGGACCCGTATATGCAGTATCTCAAGTGTTTTCAACTATTCAGGATGACGAAGAGATAATTGTGAATTATTGTGATTTTGGTACCTATTGGGATTATGAAGATTTTTTAAAACACACACGGCACAGAAAAGCGGATGGTGCAATTCCCTCTTATAAAGGATTTCACCCCCACATGCTGGGAAGTACCAACTATGCATTTATGCGTGATGAAAACCAATGGATGTTGGAGATCAAAGAAAAGGAGCCATTCACGAGTGATAGGCAACAAGAGTTTGCCTCAAATGGAACATATTACTTTAGAAAGGGCTCTTTTGTAAAAATGTTTTTTCGAGACTTAATGGATAAAAATGACCATTTAAATGGGGAATTTTATGTTTCGTTGGTATATAATTTATTGGTAGATGCTGGATTGAGAGTTTCGATATATGAGATTCAACACATGTTGCAGTGGGGCACTCCTGAAGACGTTGAGGAATTCAATCAATGGTTTAATTATTTTAATGATGTTCTTCATTTTTCCGATAAAGGACCGGTATTGGAAAACACTCATACCTTAATTCCATTGGCCGGTAGGGGTAGTCGATTTCAATCTGAAGGATATTTAGATCCTAAGCCTCTTATTGAGGTAAGTGGCAAACCGATGATCATTCAAGCGGCAAATTCTTTGCCTCGAACAGCGTTTTACGAGTTTGTAGTATTGGATGAACACCTTTCAAAATACCCTTTAGAAGAGGCGCTTTTGTCGGAATTTTCTCAGGCAAATATTTTCTCATTGAATGAAACCACCGAAGGACAATCTGTTACTTGTTCCTTGGGGTTGAAAAATGTGCCACTGGATCATTCTTTGATTATTTCGGCTACGGATAATGGTTTGTTATACGATAGCAGCAAATTAGATAAAATTATTCATGATTCAGAAGTCGACGCCGTTATTTTTACATTCAGAAACCATCCAAGCAGCAAAGCAAATCCGCAAATGTATGGTTGGGTGGGTGTTGAACGTGACGGAAACACTGCAAATTCTGTATCGGTAAAAGTACCAATTTCAGACGAACCGTTTAATGACCATGCAATTGTGGGGACCTTTTGGTTTAGGGAGGCCCGTTTATTCCAGGAAGCATATAATTATCAGGTTGCTCATAATATTAAAGTGAATAATGAATATTATGTAGATAGTATTATGGGCATTCTCATAGATATGGGATACCGTGTTAAGGTTTTAGAGGTTGAGCATTATGTTTGTTGGGGTACCCCCAATGACTATAGAACATTTGTTTATTGGCAGAGCTTTTTTCACAAATGCGATTGGCATCCTTACAAAATCGAACTAGATCCAACCATGAATCATGAAAAAGTCGTCGATT
>CBFHGY010000199.1:0-2027 GCA_965655465.1 Bacteroidia bacterium
AATTAGATTCCCTGAAAACCTCTCGAATACCGTTTACCTATTACATATTGAAACTGCTAAAAAAAGAGATGTTTTACGTTTATGTATGCATTAATAAAGGGTATGTATTTATTCTTCCTCCGATAGATCTTTCAAGATTTGATCTACGTCTACTTCAGTTTGTTTGAGTTTGGCTTTGCAGAATTTGAGTAAAATACTGGCTCTTTTGACTTTATCGGATAATACATCTACTGAAATATCTCCGTTTTCAATTTCAGCAACAATTTCCATGAGCTCTTGATAAGCTTCGGTATAATTCAGGTTTTCTTTGTTTTCCATGATATTTTAGGTGATGATTGATTTGAGGGTTCCGTCTATTAATTGGGTTATAATTACATCTCCCGATTTTACTTGTTGAATCGATTTCATGATACCGTCTTCATGGGTAGTAATTGAATAACCGCGTTTAAGCAATTGCATGGGATCTAATAGTCGGACGGTTTCTGATGCGGTTTCCAATTTTTGGGAATTTCGTTGATTATTGTTTTTAACTTCTCTAATAAGCCTTGATTTTACTTCACTCCATTCATTTTGGAAATTCTGTAATATTTTATGTGATTGTTTACTCAGGTTTCCCAGAATGTTTTCTTGAGCCACTTGTTCTTTTGCCAAATTGCGATGTGTTTTAAGAATCATTTTTTGCGCCCATCTTTCTTGAGATTCTTTGTGCAAATTCATTTGAATTCTGGTTAAGGCGCGCAAGTTTTGTGCGTAATCGGTCCACATTTTTCGTTCTTCGCTGAGGCGTTCTGGAATTTCTCGAATTAAATACTGATGGATGTCGATTAAAGGTTCTTCTATTTCGCGGATCCGATCTACCAAGAAATTAGCGATACCTGTGGGCGTGATACTTGTTTTTGAGGCTACCAAATCGGCAATAAATTCATTCGTACTATGACCGATACCTGTGAAAACCGGCAAAGGTGCATTCGCGATACTTTTGGCAAGTTCGTAATGATTGTAACAGGTCATTCCTACATTGCCCCCACCGCCTCTTATAATCAAGATGGCGTCAAAATGATGTTTTACTTTAACAATGCGTTTTAGCTGGGTATTGATGCTGTTTACGGCGGCATCTCCTTGCATTACTGCGGGAAAAACATGCGTATAAAAGTCATATCCAAAAACGTTGTTATTTAAAACGCTTATAAAATCTGAAAACCCTTGTGTGCCTTCTCCTGAAATTATGGCCAAACGCTGTATTAAAAAGGGCATCGGAATTTGGTGATTTTTATCAAAAAGTCCTTCTTTTTTGAGTCTGTTTAAAGTTTCCAGGCGTTCGCGTTCTAATTCCCCTAGGGTAAAAGAAGGATCAATGTCGAGAATATTGAGGCTTAATCCATAAATGGAACTGAACTGGATTTTTACGTGGATAAGTGCGTTGATGCCTTCTTTTAAGGGTTCATTTAGGACGTTTAAAAATTTCGCATTTATTTGTTGAAAAGTGCGGGCAAAAAGGGTACCATTCATTTGGGCTACAATTTTACCGTTTTCTTTTTCAACGAGTTCGGGATATGCATGTTGTGAATGGGGGTTGTGCGATAATTTATTGATTTCAGCTTTGAGCCAAAAGGAACTTGGAAACTGCAATTCTATTTTAGAATGGATAATTTCCGTTACTTGTTTCAGCGTAAAGCTTTTACCAACCGACATAAATGCAAACTTACCAAATTCGTTTTAGAGGTTTTTAGTAAATATCGCAAAAATGAAAATCAAATGTGCATTAATTTCCAAATAAACTGCCTAAAAGGAGGTTAAATTTGCCTTGTGAGTGAAATATCTGTATCGGAAATTGCCTTTGACATTGTTGAGAACACCAAGCGCAATGTTTTTCTTACGGGTGAAGCAGGTACAGGTAAAACAACGTTTTTAAAGCATTTATTGGCTCATACCGAGAAGAATTGTATGGTTGTGGCCCCTACTGGCGTCGCTGCGATTAATGCCGGTGGAAGTACCATTCATTCCATGTTTGGATTACCCACTCGCAT
>CBFHGY010000200.1:0-2021 GCA_965655465.1 Bacteroidia bacterium
TGAGCTGTAATTAGATTTGTACTACCTGAGATTTGAAAATGTATCAAAAATGTATCAATATTACGATGGTTTTAGATTCACTTTTGATCCATGAGTTCTATAACAGATAAACCAATATCGAGTAAAACCGAAGATCTTTTAGATGTAGAGAAATATGCCCAAGCGCTTTCTGGATTTATTAAAGAAAGTGACACACCTATAACCATTGGATTGCAGGGAGAATGGGGTACCGGGAAGACTTCATTAATGGGAATGTTATTGGAGGATTTTCAAAATGATGCAATTGCCTGCAGTTGGGTGAATACATGGGAGTATTCTATGTTCAAAGGTGCGCACGAAACCACCCCTGGCGTACTGAAAGGGATGTTGGAAAAATTGCAACAAAACGAACACATTGCGAAGAACGAAAAGGAAACCAAAAGTAAATTAAATCAGGGGTTTCGGATTGTTTCGGGTTTAATCAATCAAGTGGTATCCAATCAAATTGGAATAGATGTAAAATCGGCCTTAGAAGATTCAGTTCGTGAAGGAGAGCAATATCGAGCGGAAATAGCGGAGATAAAAAATCTTATCCATCAAATAATTCAAGAAATCGTAAACGATGCTTCTAATCCGTACAAAAAAATTGTCTTTTTTGTAGATGATTTAGATCGTATACCGCCTTCCGATGCGGTTGAGATTTTAGAAGCCTTAAAGAATATTTTTGACATTCCTAATTGTGTATTTGTATTGGCGATAGATTACGATGTGGTGGTGAAGGGATTAGAGTCAAAATTTGGACAAAAAACAGAGGAAAACGAAAGAGAATTCAGGAGTTTCTTTGATAAAATCATCCAAGTGCCGTTCTCCATGCCTACCGGTGCTTATTTGATAGAAAAGTTTTTAGACGATAAGCTTAAGGCCATTGGAAATGAAATTAGTTCGGAACAAATAGACAAGTATGTAAAAGTAGTCAAATGGACGATCGGGTATAATCCGAGGTCTCTCAAGCGCTATTTGAACTCTTTTAGCTTGATAAAACATTTGATGCGACTGAATGAAGACGATGAAGCAGAAAATGTCGATGATTTGATGTTATTCATTTTATTAGGAATTCAAATATCTTACCCAAAAATATTCCGTATGCTTACCATGAAATCTGATTTTACCTCTTGGAATATTGCCTTCGCCAATAAAATGGGATTAGATTGGGATTTAACTCAAGAAAAACTTAAAAAAGTAGGAGAAAATGAACTTGTTGATGAAGAATGGGAGCAAGTTACTTGGGGATTGTGTCAGTCAGATTCTTATTTGAAATCCAAGGTTTATTCGTTACTAGAATTGCTTAATGAAACAAGGTCAAACTTTGGCTCCCAGCTTGAAGATAAATTGGATTCCGCTTTGGCGTTTGCGGCTATTACCAGTGTGGATGACAACGTAGACGGAAAACAAGCCATTCAAAAGGTGGGAAATAAAACAAAATTTGGGGGACTGGATATTAAACTAGATCAGTTGAAAGCAGAGGGATATTCAGAAGAGGCGGTTGAGAACTATAAAACGTTATGGGAAACATTAACAAATGCGGCAGACCAGCATAAAGACTTCTTTACATTTTCATTAGCTAAAACGGGTGCGTCTTTTAACGATGTAAGGAAAAAGGGCAGGGGAAATCAACAACTGATTTATTGTACCAATCCTTCCAATAAAACACAAGGAATGACGGTTTATCTGAAAAAGAATTTGACCAATCTAAACGGATTATTAAGCGAGTTGAAATCTAAATTCCCCCAAATTGAAGCTAGTAATCTGGTCCATTTTGATGCGGAAAACAAAGATATCATTGTAGAAAATTCCCTTGCGGCAGATAAATCGTATCGAGATATTTTGAGGTTTATTGCTCGCGAGGTTTCCAAGCAATAAGAAGAACGTTCTACTTATAAATTAAAAGGAAGGTGGTGATGAATTGTAAACCTTTCCCCACCACCTTTGTTACCTCTATGTGAAAAAACTAGTTTCCGTACAAGAATTGCCTATATCCCTCG
>CBFHGY010000201.1:0-2003 GCA_965655465.1 Bacteroidia bacterium
ATGTCATTATTTCGATTTAACTGAAGATGTAGCCACCACAGCCCATATAATGGAACTGGCCCAAACCGCTGATTCCGTGATGGCACCTCAATGTGGCCTCGCCCCAGGATATATTGGAATTGTAGGGGCAGACCTTACTGCCGATTTTGAAAAACTCCGCGATATCGAACTGCGTGTAGGTGCCCTTCCACGCTATCCTAATGGGCTATTAGCATATTCTTTCAATTGGTCCTCTTATGGGGTTATTAACGAATATCTCAACGATGCTGAAGTCATTCACAATGGTATCAAGAAAAATGTACCTTCCTTAGAAGGTTTTGAATATATAAATATTGAAGGTCAAGAATTTGAGGCTTTTACCACCTCGGGAGGATTGGGCACGATGTGCGATACCTTCGAAGGAAAAGTAGATACCTTAAACTACAAAACCATCCGATATCCCGGTCATGGTAAATTGATGCGTTTCTTAATGTATGAGCTCATCATGAAAAACGACATAGATAACCTTGAACGCATTTTAAGCAATGCAAAACCTCCGGTTGCCGACGATGTAGTGTATGTGTATGCAGTTGTAGAAGGTTGGAAAAATGAGAAAATTGCCCGTAGCGAATACTACCGCGCTTTTTATCCAATCGAAATCGATGGAATTCGTTGGAGGGCCATTTCATGGACAACCGCTGGTGCCATTGTTGCTGTTATTGAAATGGTAGCCAAAGGCAAACTTCCCCAAAAAGGATTCATCAAACAAGAAGATATTTCATACTCTGATTTTGTACAAACACAAACCGGTTCCCTCTACCTTCAAAACGCCCAAGGATTGCATGAAGTTCAACAGCAAAAACCCACTTTCTGAGCTGCTCAACGGCCTCTTTAAGAGTTATGCCCAAAATGTTCCAGATGTTGGTCGCATCACTCAAGCACTTATTTCCCGGGGGATAATTTCCAAACAGGAAGATATCGTTAACGATCATATTGCGTTCAGAACGCTCGGTGTGCCTCATTTGGGAATCGCTTCGCTTGAATCCATATTTTTACATTTTGGCTACACCAAAAAGGATGCCTACCGATTCAATGAAAAGAAGTTAAACGCCTATTGGTATGCACCCCCAGCGCCTCAATACCCACGTATTTTCATTAGCGAATTATGCGTTGAAGAACTGTCATCCGCGGCTCAACAAATCATCTACCGGTATACCCAAGAAGTACAAAAGGATCCGGCGCAAGCACTAAACTTGAACGACACCCAGGCATTGCTTGACTTCTTCCATAAACCCCTATGGGCCTTGCCTTCATGGGAAGATTATGAGCGCCTTTTAAAAGAAAGTGAATACGCGGCATGGGTCATTTATAATCGCTATTACCTCAATCATTATACCGTAAGCGTACATGAAATGCCTGAGCCACTAAATACCTTATTGGCGTTTAACAACTTCCTAAGTGAAATTGGCATACGGATGAATACCGCAGGCGGTATAATTAAAACCAGCCCCGATGGCCTTTTATTGCAAAGCAGTACCGTTGCACAAACGATCATGGCTGAATTTTCAGACCATCAACAACATGAAATTTCCGGCAGTTATGTAGAATTCGCAGAACGTCGGCCGCTTCCCGAATACAGCAACATCAATCCATTAGAATTGCAAAGAGAACAGCGTCGTGAAGGCTTCGAGGCAGGCAATGCCGATAAAATATTTGAAAGCACTTTCACTTCTCAAACCCAAAACAATACCCCAACCTAAAATTTGAAAAAAATGCAAAAAGAAATCTCAGAAATATTCGCAGAAATCGCAATTCCCCAAAACGCCTTAGGCTGTCATGACGGCACCCAATGGTTTGGTTCGGGAACAACATACACCTCAGTTACACCCGTTAACAATTCCATCTTGGGTACGGTAATAGGTGCCTCTGCTGCAGATTATTCCCGTTGTGTGGAAGCTGCCGAACAGGCATTCCTTACGTGGAGATTGGTTCCCGCTCCACAGCGTGGAGAAGTGGTTCGCCAA
>CBFHGY010000202.1:0-1905 GCA_965655465.1 Bacteroidia bacterium
CCCTCAATTTACAGGATTTATTGACAATTACTACTTAATTGATGCAATGATCGCAAAAGAAATTCCAAAATACGATTTACAACTTAAACTAGGAGCTTCTAACCTTACCAACAATATGGTCATGCAAGTATATGGTGGGCCTCGCATTGGAAGAATGGTTTATTTCAGTATCCTTTACGACTTACCGTTGTAAAAACCATAAACTAACATATATTTAATTTCATTACATTTGCTACAATCAAACGAATCAAAACTATGAAAAAAATCTTACTATCATTTGCATTTTTGGGAATGGCCGCGTTCAGCTTACAGGCCCAAACACGTTATGTAGACGATGTTTACACCAACGACGATATCACTATTGAGAAAGATATCGAGTATGCACAAAATTACACAGTATTGTACGGTGATATCGACACCGTAACTCCAGGTCCTCAGTTTCTATTGGAAGCGTTAAAAACCGATTTCTATTATCCTCCCTATGACGAGGCAGTTGGAAATCGTCCCGTAATAATCATGTTGCATACGGGTAACTTCCTTCCCCGTTACATGAATAACGGACCTACAGGTTACAAAGATGACAGTGCAACTGTTGAAATCTGCAAAGGCTTTGCACGTAAAGGTTATGTTGTAATGGCTGCCACTTACCGTATGGGTTGGAATCCAATTGCTTCTACAGAAGATGTGCGTCGTGAAACCATTATCAATGCGGCCTATAAAGGCGTTCAAGATTTAAGTGCTGCAATTCGCTTCTTGAAAGACGAAGCCTTGAATTTAGGTAATTTCAATGCTTTAGATACCAATAAAATCGCAATTGGTGGTCAAGGAACCGGATCTTACATCACCAGCGCATTCGCGCATTTGAATACTCAAGAGGAAATCCGTATCGATAAATTCTTGCGTTCTGACAACGGTGCGGCTATGGTAAATGACCAACTTTGGGGCGACCGTCATGGTTTAGGAGGTACTCCTGGTTTCAACAACGAAAACTGGCCAGGTTTTGAAACCAAAGCTCAGGTTGCATTCCAAATCGGTGGTGCATTAGGCGATAGTAGCTGGATTGATGCAGGTGAAATGCCTATTATTTGGGCGCACTCTGTATTGGATCCTTTCGCTCCTTACAAAACAAATATCGTTAGCGTACCAGGTACACCTTTACAAGTTGTAGAAGCATCAGGAGGTTATGATGTAATTAAATCTTCTAGTGCTCAAGGCAACAACAAGGTATACGAAGGTAAAGTAATGGATGACTATACTTGGGCAATTTCTAAATACAATGAAGGAATGGACGGCTTGTACCCTATTCATGGTGTTGCAAATGCTTCAGGTCCTTACGAATGGTATGATACTGCAATCATCAAACAATTACCCTTAGCTCCTGCAACAATTCAAAACATCCTTGGAGGTATTCGTTTATCTAATCCAATGCACAACAAAGTTAAAGCGATGACCTATATCGATACTTTATTGGGCTTTTTCGCTCCTCGTGTAGCGGTTTCATTAGGATTGGTTCAATCAGTGGGTATCGATAAAATGAACATGGCGTCAAACGTAGCAATTGGTCCTAACCCAGCTACAGACAATATCACAGTTTTCAATAATTGGGATAATAACGAATTGCGTAAAATTGAAATTCGCAATACGAACGGTCAATTAATCAAATCTGTACCTTTCAATGGCAAACAACAAAATATCGAACTTTCGGTTCCAACCGGTATTTATATCATGAACATGGAGTTCGAACGCGGAACAGGTTCTAAGAAATTCTTAGTAAACTAATTCAGAGTTCAATCACCTTTATAAAGGCCTCACCTAACCCGTGAGGCCTTTATTTTTGGCTAAAAATCCGTATTTTTGCACCCTCGCAAATTACGATATATCAATTTTATGTATTCTACACTCTCA
>CBFHGY010000203.1:0-1904 GCA_965655465.1 Bacteroidia bacterium
CCATTCGCCCACTAAAGGATGGCGTTATTGCTGATTTTCAGGCGGCTGAACATATGATCCGTGGAATGATTAAAATGATGAATCAGCGTCAGCAATGGATCAGTCCTCAATTGCGTATGGTTATTTGCATTCCTTCTGGTATAACTGAAGTCGAAAAACGAGCAGTGAAAGATAGCGCCGAAAGATCAGGCGCGAAAGAGGTGTATTTGATTCACGAACCAATGGCGGCTGCCGTGGGTATCGGTATTGATGTAACGCAACCACAAGGCAATATGATCATTGATATTGGTGGTGGAACTACCGAAATTGCCATTATTGCTCTTGGAGGAATCGTGTGCGATGAATCTATTCGTGTTGCGGGAGATGAATTCAATTTAGATATCGTAGATTACATGCGTCGCGAACACAATTTGCTCATTGGCGAACGAACTGCTGAAAAAATCAAGATTTCGATTGGAAGCGCGCTACAAGAATTGGAAAATCCACCAGAAGACTATGCGGTGCATGGTCGTGACTTGATGACAGGAATTCCCAAAAGCATACACGTTTCTTATCATGAAATTGCCCGTTGTTTAGACAAGAGCATTATGAAAGTTGAGGAAGCAATATTGAGGGCTTTGGAACAATCACCACCAGAGTTGAGCGCTGATATTTTGACAAATGGCATTTGGCTAACAGGTGGCGGAGCCCTATTAAGAGGTCTTGATAAACGCGTTTCTGCAAAAACCAAATTGCGGGTAAATATTGCGGAAGATCCATTAAGAGCGGTAGTTAGAGGTACCGGTACTGCCCTTAAAAATATCGGTAAGTTTAAATTTTTAATGACCGCATAAACTTTAGTTCATGTGGGTAATCATTCGATGGATTCGTGCGAAAGCCTATCCCTTGACGGCCCTTATTTTATTTGGTTTCTCCTTTAATTTGGTATTGAGATACCAACTCTATCAACATTCCTTTTATTTCAATCAGAGTGTTTCCTTTTTTCGGGCTGTAGACCAAACCCGAACTAATATTAGCGCCTATTTTCAATTAAAGTCAGAAAATGAATATTTAAAGGAAGAAAACGCGCAATTAAGACATCAATTAAAGTCAAATTTTACCCGTCAATACGCGCCATTCGATACTGCGTTTTCGGATTCTGCTTTGGGAGTACTTAAAAAACAGTTGTATACGTATTTGCCCGCGGAAGTAGTAAGAAACACAACCAATAAACGCGATAATTATTTCTATATAAACCAAGGCACGTTGCATGGAATTGAAAATGGTATGGCTGTGTTGTCACCACAGGGTATTGCCGGTGTGGTTGTTACCACTTCGGAAAATTATTCTCGTGTTATGTCTGTATTGCATTCAAGTTTTGAATTAACGCCATTTATACCTGCATTGAATCTGCGCCAAGGAGTGATTAAATGGGAAGGTACAGATCCGAGATTTGGTATGTTAAAAGAAGTAAATCGCACCGAGGATGTTAAAGTAGGCCAGCTAATTTTAAGCAGCAATTATTCCTCGATTTTCCCTCCAGGGATTCCGGTGGCAAAAGTAAAAGCTACGAACAAAGCCTATCAACAACAATACCAACAAATTCATATCGAATTTGCAACCGATTTTTCACGCTTGCATTATGTATATTGCGTAAAAAGTCACTATAAAACCGAAATTGACGCCTTAAATACTCCCAATTAACGTGGTACAAGTCCTTAAAATAACGCTAATTGCTTTTATAATCGCATTTTTACAAGCGTTTATATTACAACAAGTTGATCTCGGATTTTGGCTTCATCCCATGCCCTATTTGATGTTGTTTTTAATTATCCCAATCAATTTTGATCGATTTGGATATTTGATTTTGGCTTTTCTATTCGGCACTTTGATAGACCTGCTTTCAGGTTCATACGGAACACACG
>CBFHGY010000204.1:0-1877 GCA_965655465.1 Bacteroidia bacterium
TAATTTATTTGATATTTGCTCACCGGCTTTAAAAGTTCCTATTGAAATTAATTTTTCAGCCTCTTGATCCTCAAATATATAATCATCTCCTTCCATTTGATTATCGAACATTTGTCCTTTAGCTTGTATATTCCCACTTTCATAATAAAAAGTAAACTTACCATTTACATCACCATTTTTATCTTTAAATGATTTCGCAGCTATATTTCCGTTATCATGGTATTCTATATATTCTGTGAGTTCCTTATCATCGGATTCTTCTACAAGTGCCCCATAATCATAAGTTTGTGCTTCTGCACTATTTATTGCTAACGATAGGGTTAAGAAAAATAGTAGTTTTTTCATGATTCTTTTTTGTTTAGTGGTTTGAAAAATATTCAAAAGCATTTATTTTATTTTGCTCGTCAAAATCTACTTCGTCAATTATTTCTCCATTTTTGTTATAGGTTTTCCAAATGCCTACTCTATTAGCTCCCTTAAAATTTCCTTTTGTTATACTTCCGTCGCTTGAGTAGGATTCAGTTATAGCTATTTGACCTTCATAAACTACATTCATCCAGATTTTTCGATCAGCATCAAAAAATTTACAAGCAAGTTTCTCTCCTTTTGTGTCTGAAAAGTCTTTTAAATACCTCTTTCTCAATTCAGTTGATTTATAATTATCATGCCTTACTAAAAAGAAATTAATGATCTCTTTAGAGGCTTTACTAAAATCTATGACAATTTCTACATCATTTTCTTTTATAGTTCTTATTGGGTTTGAGGCAATACTTTCTGCTACCGAACTATTATCTATAGAAGCGAAATACGTATCATTAGCTGCAGATTCTTCGTTCCAATGGTCTATTATTGCCTTACTCATTTCGGCTTGTTTTAATGCCTGTTCTTCTTCTTTAGTTTGCGCTAATGCAATGTTATTTGCTAATATTAGTGTTGCAAATAATAGTAGATTTTTCATGATTTTTTAAGTTTAAAATTTAACAAGTTATTTTTTATAATGAAGCACAACGGTTTGCTTCCTGCAACCATTGCGCTATTTGTTCCATATTGCATACATAGCGCAACATTTGCGGGTATTTTTAAATTACAAGAACCCCAATTTCCCCTTCCCCCACAATACCCTGTACAGGGATATTTCACGGAATCTTCACTTTTTTTTACTTCACCGCCTTCTCCACCATCCCTTTTCCGCCCACGATCGGAAGAGTCAGAACAGTTCCATCCAGATCTATCGTCAGTTCTGTGCCCGGCTTGGGTAAAATTGTAAACTCGGCATCTGAGGAGAAGATCATCAGACCAATCTGCTGCCCTGCTGGGATGATCTGATCGTCTGGCTGCAAGTCAAAGCTTACCTCATAGAACTTCCCAGGCACCAAAGGCTCTCCTTTACGGATGGAGGCGTGGTTTTGTGGATCTGCCCAGCCTCGGGTAATGATATTATCCGTGATTTTTGAATTTCTCCCTTCTGTCCAAGGCAGGGAAACTAACCATACCGATAGGTTGGCCGCAGGTTTATTCGACGCCAGCTTTACGGTGATCTTTGGAATTCCAGAAATATGAACCGGCTCGGTAAGTACTGGACTCAAGTAAAGCAATCTATGCTCGGTGTAATCTGCCTGAGCCAAGGCCGATCCTGTGAAGGAATAGTTATCCACCAGCGTTTCCTGTTTGCCTGTAGTCTCCTTCTCCAGCCCTATTGTTCCAGCTGCGGGAGCTCCTGCTTTCAGGTAAAAGTTTACATCTGAAGCGGCTGGATTTGGGAAGTCTGCATAAGGAGTTGGATTGCTCTGCTCGTCCCGTTCCCGTACGATATAGGCTTTTGGACCTTCTTCCACACCGTTTTCCACTCCATGTAGGTAGCGGGTAAACCAGCGGTT
>CBFHGY010000205.1:0-1865 GCA_965655465.1 Bacteroidia bacterium
AACGTATTCCGGTAGACGGCGCTGTTTTGCAAGGCGAATCGTATGTGGATGAAAGCACCATGACGGGCGAACCGATGCCGGTTTTGAAAAAAAACGGCGATACGGTATTGGCTGGAACTTTGAATCAAAAGGGACAATTTGTGTTGCGGGCCGATAAAGTAGGGGCGCAAACTTTGCTGTCGCAAATCATTAAAACCGTTCAAGAAGCCCAAGGCAGCAAAGCCCCGGTGCAGAAATTGGTAGATAAAATAGCTCGAATTTTCGTGCCGGTGGTGGTAGGAATTTCGCTGTTGACATTTGTGTTGTGGTGGACCTTGGCGCCGGAAAACGGTTTCAGTTTGGCGCTGGTCAATGCCATCAGCGTATTGGTAATTGCTTGTCCGTGTGCGCTTGGATTGGCAACGCCCACGGCCTTGATGGTCGGAATTGGCAAGGGCGCTGAAAATCAGATTCTGATTCGCGATGCGGTGAGTTTGGAGAAAGCGATGGATTTGGAGGTGATTCTATTAGACAAAACCGGGACGATTACAGAGGGCAAGCCCAAGGTAAATCTTTGGGAATTTGAGGCAAGTGGTGAAGAATTAGCGGTTTTTTATGCCATGGAACAAAAATCGGAACATCCCTTGGCGCACGCCGTTTTAACGCATTTAAACGGGGTTCCGTCGGATTTTAAGGTAGTCGATTTTCAGAGTATTACGGGTAAAGGCGTAAGCGGCGTTTACGGCGGAACGGCGTTTTGGATTGGAAATCGTGCGTTGATGCAAGAGGCGCAGGTGGTGATTTCCCCCGAGAGGGAAATGCAGGCGGAAGCGTGGGAGCGCGGCGGACAAACGGTGGTGTTTTTTGCTTCGGGGGAAACGGTTAAAGGCGTTGCGGGCATTGCAGACCCGATTAAGGAAGGCAGTGCCGAGGCGATTGCCCAGTTGCAGAAAGCGGGCTTGGAAGTAAGGATGTTAACGGGCGATAACGCGCGCACGGCCGAGTCGGTAGCGGCTCAGGTGGGCATTAAAACGGTGTATGGCGGAATGTTGCCGGGCGATAAGGCAGCGCATGTGCGTGCACTGAAACTGGAGGGAAGGACGATAGGAATGGTCGGTGATGGTATAAACGATTCAGAAGCCCTGGCGCTAGCAGACGTGAGCATTGCGATGGGTCGTGGTTCGGATATCGCGATGGACGTGTCGCACATCACGTTGATGGGTTCGGATTTGCGGTCGGTGCCGAAGGCTTTGGCCTTATCGAGGAACACGATTCGGGGTATTAAGCAGAATTTATTTTGGGCCTTTATATATAATGTATTGGGCATTCCGATTGCGGCGGGCGTATTGTATCCGATTAATGGGTTCACGTTAGATCCGATGATTGCGGGCGCGGCGATGGCGTTCAGTTCGGTATCGGTGGTGTTGAATAGTCTGCGTATTAAATTATAAATCACCATTCATAATTCAAAACAGTATTTTTGCAGAATGGAATCCCAGGAAAAAGTATTTAAAACGAACATCAATTGCAATAATTGTTTGAGTAAGGTAGGTCCTAAATTGGATCAATTGGAAGGCTTGGTAAAGTGGTCGGTAGATTTGACCCATGCGGATCGATTGTTGAGTGCAACAGGGAGTGCAGAGGCTTTAGAACAATTGGATAAAGCGGTGGCATCGGCGGGATTCAAGGCGGAAGTGCTTTGATTTTGGGGATGATTTCTCGTTTTCGGGAGGTATATTTTCGAAGATTTTACAATTTCATTGGGAAAGTTATAAAAAATCAATTAATTTTGCACCTCGTTTGGGAGCAATCCCCAATGGAGAGATGGCAGAGCGGTCGAATGCGGCAGTCTTGAAAACTGTTGACTGTAATAGGTCCGGGGGTTC
>CBFHGY010000206.1:0-1858 GCA_965655465.1 Bacteroidia bacterium
TGATGAGCAGGTGGCATACCCGACTTCCTTATTTTGGCTTCATCCGGAGTCCGAAGAAAAACATTGTGTTCACAGTGGATTCATGGAGCCGCCAATCTATTTAAAGTTATTGACAGCCGCACGGGCTGCACGTCCGATTAGTTGGTTGGGAATCAGTTTAAAGTTGGATAATGGCGAACCGTAGAGTGTGGTTTAGGAGAGTGCTGGCCTGTTCTGGTCGCTTTTTATAGATTACTACCAATAAGATTTTATATTAAACTATCGCAAAAAAACGGCCCGTTACTGATGCTTTACAAGATTCCCTTGAGGTTTGACATTTATTTCTTCGATTTTTTAATTTGTTCTTCTAAGCTCCTTAAGTCTTCTAGGTCGGCTTTTTCCGCCTCGAACTGCTTTCTTTTTTGGTCAAATTGATCGTATATTCCTCGCACTTTTTCTTCCATTTGTGCATTGGAAATACTGCCCGCATTTTGCAATATATGCTTGTCATTAAATTGCAGGATGCGATCAACATTGTCGCTCCAAAAGTTAAGGTGGATGTCTTTTCTTTCCTTCACCCGCAGCTCTGCTGTTTCAAGAAAAATTACCGTTAACCGGTTGAGTGAATCTAGTTCGTCATTTGTAAGGTAATTCTTTGCTATGATGATATCTTGTTTTCGAACCAAATTGCCCTTCCAAGTGGTAAGACCCATATTGGGTTTTTCAGCATCGGAACGTGTCACTATTATTTCAGCTGCTGTTTGCTGCGTAACGGCATAGAGAAGTTTATTTTGGGTTTCTGCAAAGAACATTTGTGTGGCTTTATCGGTAGGGTCATAATCGCTACTTAAAGCCAACAGGTCTCTTACTTTTTGATAAAAGCGTTTTTCGGAGGCACGTATCTCACGAATACGTTCGAGCAATTCATCAAAATAGTCCGGGCGACCATCTGGATTCTTGAGTCGTTCATCATCTATTACAAAGCCCTTTATCATGTACTCTCTTAGATTCTGGTTTGCCCAATTTCTAAACTGCGTACCTCTTTTGCTTTTTACACGAAACCCAATTGCCAGAATCATAGAAAGTGAATAAAAGGTCACATCATATTTCTTTCCGTCTGCGGCAGTTGTCAAGTAATTCTTTACAACTGAATTGTATTGTAACTCATTGTCTTCTAGTATGTTATTGATGTGTTGGCTGATGTTTTGCTTAGAGGTGTCAAAAAGTTCTGCAAGCTGTTGCTGATTCATCCACACATCACCATCTGTAGCAAAAAGAGCTACACTCGCTTTGCCATCTTGGGTATTGTAAATAATTAACTCGCTTTTCATATTTGTTACAACATTATCTGTTGAATTTATAAATATTGCCCTAAGAAGGACAAAATAAGTCATAGTTTTCGAAATTACCTATAAACGAATAAAAGTTAAGAGACGCTGTAAGCTCCCCCAAAGAGGGAAGGGGTAAATCGACAGGGTATTTTGCGGGTTAAAGGAGAGTGCAGGCCTGTTCTATAAATCCGAATCCTTCTGAAATTGATTCAGTAATTGTTGCGCTTTATCAAAGCCCATTCGAGCAATCGGACTCTTTTTAAAGGCATGGTTGAATTGAGATTCTTGAAGCGTTTTCCATTCTTCTAAGTCCCAATCTATCGATTCCGAAGCTGCAAATCGCGGTTCGGTATGCGGTTCCGAAAAACGGTTCCACGGACAAACATCCTGGCAGATATCGCATCCAAAAAGCCACCCGTGCATCATCTCCAATTCCGATTCTTCCAGTGGTTCGGACTTTTCGATGCTCAAATACGAAATGCATTTGGTGGCATCGATAACCTGTTCTTGCACAATGGCTTGGGTGGGACATGCATCAATACAGCGGG
>CBFHGY010000207.1:0-1845 GCA_965655465.1 Bacteroidia bacterium
TCACTTTTATACGTGTTGTGATTCGGATTGACATCATATTGAATTTTCACATATTCTATGCGCAATCCTAACTCAGCTTCCCATTTTTTGTTTTCAAATATATAGTTCCCATAAACGGCAGGTATTAATTCTTTATAGGTTGCCCAGCCACCCGCATTGGTGTCTAAAACAGAATTTACTCCAGGAATAAATTGCATATTAGTTGGGATATTTCTATTGCGAAGTTTTATGCCTGTTTCAATTCTACCGTATTTCAAAGGTTTTATGTAGTCAAAATTAAAATCATAAACTTGCTCATCCGATAGCAATTTAAAAGCATCTGTTCCTATTGTTGTCGGTAAATAGTTGTCGTAAAAATACTTTTCATCTTCTCTGTGAAATGTATAATTAAAACCAATATTTAATAAATGACCTGCTTGTTTAAATTTATACTGATAGGCAGCAGTGGCCATTACTGTTGTTTTTAGTTCGTCCTCCAAAAACTGCCACAACCTTTTTCTTACTGTATTGTCTGCATTAAAAAAAGGTTGGTCGCCTCTGTCTATTATTTTTTCACTCCCGAATAATGTCGATATAGTAATTGTGTTGTTTTGATTTATATTCCAATCAACTCCTGCTTTTGATGTAAAAAAGTTGGTATTCCGATTTCTTTTTAATTGTTGATTAATAATAGTTCCATCATCATACGTTCTTGTCACAAATTCATTCTTATTAAGGGTTTGAGTATAAAGATTGTCTGCTTGAAAAAATACGTTGATCTTCTTTTTTCTGTAGTTCAAAGATAAGGTTGGATTTATTTTTGGTGTAAATTGATATTGAGGTCTTATGGTTGGTAGGTTTTCTTGCCTAACCCATAAAGAGCCTAAGCCGGTTGTGAAACCAACTTTTCCATTAATACCTTCTTGTTTATTTTTCTTTATTACAATATTGATGATTCCCGCATTTCCATTTGCATCATATTTTGAGGAAGGATTATTAATGATTTCAATTTTTTCGATTGCTGAAGCTGGGATGTTATCTAAACCCGATTGACTGCCAAAGCCAGTTAATGCAGTTTGTTTACCGTCAATCAACACGGTTACTTTATCATTACCTCTTAATCGCACCCTACCGTCTTGAACTGTTACGCCTGGTAAATTTTGCATTGATTGTAAAACTGAACCTCCGCTTTGACTGAGGTTATCTTCAACCTTGAAGGACTTTTTATCCATTTTAGCCGAAACCGCATCTTGTTTTGAGGAAACTACAACCTCAGTCATTGTTTTTATATCTTGTTCTAAATCTATTGAAGAAACATCCAAAAATTCCGAGAGGCTTCCAACATAAATAGATTGCCTTTTAGTAACATAGCCGATAATAGAAATTTCAAAGTAGTAATTGTTAGGTTTAATATTGGTAAGAGTAAAACGTCCTTCTTCGTTACTCACTGTTCCTGCTGCAAAGGCACTATCTTTTTCAGTTTTCAATACTACATTTACATAAGACAATGCGGATTTATCCGCTTTATCTTTGATTGAACCTGATATGGTAACGCCTAAGTTTTGACTAAAGGCATTAGAAGTTAATAATGTTACTAAGATTACTATTGAAATTAATTTTGCTTGCATTGTCCGTAACTAAATTTAGTTTTTAATTTCTTTGATAAATTTCCCGATACTATCAAAAAGTATATCCATTCCTTTGATTTCTGCTTCGTAAATTACGGTGCCTTTTGCATCGGTAATTTTAGCTGCCTCTTTTACCTTCTGTCCTTTGTAGTTAGCTTTTACATATTCTAAAACACCTTTTGGCAATTGGTTTAATTCAATTTCAACTTCGGTTTCTAATAGGTTGCCTTGTGGATCA
>CBFHGY010000208.1:0-1840 GCA_965655465.1 Bacteroidia bacterium
ATAGGTATTCCCCAAAGAAAGCATTTGTCGCTGGTGTTTTTCCGTTTGAAAATCACCCACAGAATCTGAACCCACATGTTGGGTTGGGGAGTCGGCTACTACATACTCGGGGAAGGCGGATTCTAATCGTTCCAGTTCTTTTAAAAGCTGATCAAATTCATAATCTGAGATAGTAGGCTCTGCTTTTACATAATATAGGTAGTTGTGAATATTTAAGTCCTTAACAAGCTGAAGGATGCGCTTCTGTGCTTCGTGCCGTTCCATAATGCCGTGAAACTACAAAAAAAACAGGCGCTTTAGAATGCAATTGCCCCCGTTATGGAAGCTATTTATACACAATTAACCTTTTTTTCATGCACATTACTATTGGGTTCTGTATTTTATATTTTTCTTTGTTAACAATGTCAGCACACAATATTGCCCCAAACAAAGTTGTAAGTTTATCTTACACGCTTATGCTAAACAACGGTGAACTTGCCGATGAAGCTACTGCAGAACAACCCTTGGTGTTCATTCACGGGGTAGGACAAACCTTGCCTGCATTTGATGATCAATTAGCAGGACTTAGCGTAGGTGATACCTTTTCATTTACATTAAGTGCCGACGACGGCTATGGCGAATCTAACCCAAATTACGTGGTAGATTTACCTAAAAGTATATTCTCAGGTCCAGATGTACCCGAAGATTTACTGGAAATTGGTGCCTTGCTTCCTATGCAGGATGAAGAAGGCAATCCTATGGACGGAACCGTGTTGGAGATTAGCGACGATATGGTAAAAATGGATTTCAATCACCCACTTGCAGGTGAGGCCCTCAGCTTTGCAGGTACTGTTATCGACATTCGTGAAGCTACCCAAGACGAACTTGATCACGGTCATGTTCACGGTGAAGGCGGAGTTGAGCATTAATCTATTATTTGACAAGGATTTATGATTGCGGTTGGCTAAAAAAGCAAACCGCAATTTTATTTTCTCCCCTTTTTTAACTTTTTTGCAAAAAAAACAGATGCTCATGCCACGAATTGAAGCTTGCTTTCGTCTATAAGAAAGCAACGCCTCTTGCAGAGAGCTATGAAACATTACAATGACCGACAAAGAGCTGGTGGAAGGATGTATTCGGGAGGACCGAAAGTATCAGAAAATCCTGTGGAATCTATACTCTGCCAAGTTGATGTCACTTTGTTTGCGGTATTGCAAAAATCAAGAAGAAGCTGAAGACGCACTAATGGAAGCATTCGTTCGTATATACGACAAGATGGAATCATTCCGATACCAAAGTTCTCTAGAAACTTGGATGCGTCGTATTGCGGTAAACATTGCAATCAATAAATTGCGTTCTCAAAAAGATATTTGGAAAGAAATTTCCGAAAGTGAATACGAATTGGGGTATAACGATTTGGGCATGGAACGGCTAGAAGCCAAACAAATTATGCAGCTGATTGAAAAGTTACCGGTCGGATATCGTACGGTGTTCAATCTATATGTAGTGGAAGGGTATTCTCACAAAGAAATTGCAGAAATGATGGCCATCGACGAGGGAACCAGCCGCTCGCAGCTTGCCAAAGCTCGAAAAACCCTACAAGAAATGCTCGAAAATTTAAACATCACCCGTTAATATGTCACAAGATCCATTTCAACATATCGCCGACATATTAAACAAACACGAGGTGCGCCCAAGCGCAAATGCCACCTTCGAAGAAGTTATGAACCGACGTAAAAAGAAACGTCGAGGCTTCTTTTGGTGGTTTCAACGCACCGGCGTTGGATTGTTGATACTCGGAATTTTAGGTGGAATCGCTTTCTTGAATTTGGAAACTTCAAAAACCCCAAACACACAATCA
>CBFHGY010000209.1:0-1832 GCA_965655465.1 Bacteroidia bacterium
GCGAGCATCCCACCAGCGAAGCGTCTCACCGCGACCGCAGCGAGCATCCAACCAGACCGAAGGTCGTCTCACCGCGAGCGCAGCGAGCATCCCACCAGCGAAGCGTCTCACCGCGACCGCAGCGAGCATCCAACCAGACCGAAGGTCGTCTCACCGCGACCGCAGCGAGCATCTAACCAGACCGAAGGTCGTCTCACCGTCCAATCAAACAAAGTAAGTATATTTGCAAAATGATCAAACGTATACTCAGTCTTATCCTAGCGGTAACATCGCTGTGCAGCCTCCGTGCCGATGAAGGTATGTGGCCTCTCACTCTTTTGCAAAAAATTCAGGATCCCATGCAAGCCCGGGGACTTAAATTATCTGCTGAAGATATTTACTCTATAAATAATGCTTCCGTTAAAGATGCTGTCGTGCGACTAATGTCTAACGGTCGTATGTTCTGCTCCGGAGAAATCGTTTCCGATAAAGGACTTTTCCTCACCAACCACCACTGTGGTTACGGTGCAATCCAAGAGCTTTCAACGCCTCAAGACAATATCCTTTCTAATGGCTTTTGGGCGAAAAGCACTTCCGAAGAACGTCGTGCTAATTTCCAAATTGGACTTCTGCGCAGAATCGAAGATGTAACCACACGCGTTACCGCTGGTACCCAAATCAATCAAGACGAAAATACCCGAAATGCCGCCATCGCAATGAACTTCAAAAAAGTTCAAAACGAACTTATCGACGCCCTTGGCGATAGCAAAAAAGATTATGTGGTAGATATCGCTGTATTTTTCGGTGGAAATCAGTACCTAGCCATGTACTACGAAGTTTATCGCGATATTCGTTTGGTAGGAACCCCTCCAGAAAACGTAGGTAAATTTGGTGGTGAAACCGACAACTGGCACTGGCCTAGACATACTTGCGATTTCTCTATGTTCCGCATTTATGCCAATAGCAACAACAATCCAGCAGATTTTGATGCAAATAATCGTCCCTATGCTCCAAAACACCACCTCCCTGTAAGCATCAAAGGATATCAAGAAGGAGATTACGCAATGACAATGGGATATCCAGGTCGTACTACTCGTAACACGTATAGCGAAGGCATCAGTTACTTAAGCAGTAAAGAACGCCCCATGCGAGTGAAATTGCGTCGCAGCATCATGGACGTTTACGAAACCTACATGAAAGCTGACAAAGACATCCGTTTGATGTATTCAGATAAATTAGCCGGTTTAGGCAACTATTGGAACAAATTCAATGGGGAAGCCAAAGAATTGTCACGCCCCGATATCTATGCTGCACGCAAAGCCGAAGAACGTGCATTCGAAGCATGGGTTGCTAAAAATAATAAACAAGATGTATACGGTACCGTAACCTCACTTTATGATGAGGCCTATGCCGAATTAAGCAAAATTGGATTATATAATGTATATCTTCAAGACGGTATCGCAAACAGCGCTCCCATGATCAACGCTTTACGCTCTATAGGGATCTACAATGCCCTTAAAGATAAAACTTCTGATAAAGGACAAGCAATGGCGGCGCAATATGCGGCAGGGATTGATGAAAGCTACCGTGAATTTAATGCGGATATTGAAGTACGCGTAATGGCAGCCGTTTTCCGTCATTTGTTGATGGATTTAGATCCTACCTACCTTCCCGCTTCTTTGAAGAAACTAGCTGAAAAACACAAGAATAATTACACCGCAATGTCTGAAGCCGTTTGGAAGAAATCTATGTTTGCGAATCCTGAAGCCTTGAAAAAATTCTTTGCAAAACCTAAGGCTAAAACACTCGCCAAAGACCCCGTTTTCCAAATTGTGAATGAATATTTAAATGTT
>CBFHGY010000210.1:0-1832 GCA_965655465.1 Bacteroidia bacterium
CATGTATTTACGGATTTTGTCGGTTTAGACTCTTCGGCGAAGGTGTTCCATTGGTCGCAACCCGGACATTTTCCAATCCATTTAGGAGATTCGTATCCGCATGAACGACAGAAAAATGTGGTTTTTTGCTTGGCCATGTGTCAAAGGTACTACTGAATCTTGATTTCCTTTTTGCGAAAATCGCAAAACTGGAGTTCCATAGGCCTCAATAAAAATGCGTATTTTTGTATTCTTAAAAAATCAACTACCATGACGAAAGAAATGATCACCATATACGCAGAGGCAACGCCAAATCCAGAGAGCATGAAGTTTGTTGCTAGCAAGATGTTTTTGCCGAACGATTCTGCAGATTTTCGCACGAAAGAAAAGGCTGAAAATTCGCCATTGGCAAAAGCCTTATTTGAAATGGGATTTGTTCAAGGGGTCTTCATAATGAATAATTTCGTTAGTGTTACGAAGAATAGTGATTACGAATGGTTTGATTTAATCCCTGATTTGAGAAATTTCTTTCAAGAATGGTTAGAAGATGGCAAAGAAATCATCAACAAAGTGAGCGAATTATCGCCAGAACAGGAAACCGCAATCGAAAGAAAAATTAAGCAATTGTTAGAAGATCATGTTAAGCCAGCAGTTGAAATGGATGGTGGAGCAATAGATTTCAAAAGCTTCAAAGACGGAGTGGTAACGGTTGAATTAAAAGGAAGTTGTAGCGGTTGTCCATCATCGACGATGACCTTAAAATCTGGAATAGAGAACTTACTTAAGCGCATGGTTCCTGAAGTGGAAACGGTTGAAGCCTACGGCGTTTAAATTAATTTTCCCGAAAAATTTTCGGATTATCGGGAAATAACACATATTTGTCGGATAGAAATATTCGAAAATATATGGAATCATTAGCCGAAAAAAGAATGCAGAACGATCCCCAATTCAGTTCTCTGCATCACTTTTTCTTAAACTCAGCAAATAACATTCACCATCCAGGAAAAACCTACCTCATGCAAAAAGAGGCTGGGGTTTGGAAAGAATACAGCTATGAGTATCTTTTAGGAGAAATTAATAAAGCAGCCGCGTTTTTTATTGAGCACGGCTTGGTAAAGGGCGATCGAGTGGCTATCATGCTCGAAAACTGTCCGGAGTATTACATCATCGATCAAGCCTTACAAAAAATAGGATTGGTGAATGTATCCATATATCCCACATTAACACCCGACGAAACCAAATTTATCATCAACGATTCGGGTTCTCGGTTGGTGTTTGTAGGGAATCCGTTTCTCTTAAAAAAGGTTCAAAAGGTCGAAGATCAATGTGCAACAATTGAAAAGATTGTGTTTGTGCCTTCCGACAAAGTTGAAAGTGGCAATTTGCTGAATTTTACTTCAATTATCCAACAGGGTGCAGAATTACTATCGAAACACAGTCAAGAAATCGAAGATCGTTTTGCGGTTGTTGGCAAGGACGATTTGGCAACACTAATTTATACCAGTGGCACAACAGGTGTTCCCAAAGGAGCAATGCTCACTCATTACAATTTCATGAGCAATTGCTACGATGCTATTGATTTATGTCCTGCAATATTATCAACCGATCTATATTTGTCATTTTTACCATTAAGTCACGTTTTTGAACGTATGGTAACCATGTATTTGAGCTCTTATGTAGGTGCTCAAGTGGCCTTTTCCGAAGGCATTGAAAAAGTGGCTACCAATATCAATGAAGTGCGCCCTACGATCATGGCCACCGTACCTCGATTGTTAGAGCGTATTCATGATAAGGTTATAAAAAATGCCACTGAAGGTGGAGGCATAAAAGCCAAGATATTCACCTGGGCGCTT
>CBFHGY010000211.1:0-1768 GCA_965655465.1 Bacteroidia bacterium
AAGGTTGCCGATATCTTGCAGAACCAAACGGGGGTATGGACATTAGGTTATATCAATTCCTCAAGCTCTGCCGATGATTTAAACGGTTTATTACTTACCCGCTTTAATGATACCGGTAAATTAGAATGGCACCTAAGATTGGATGCGAATCCGCAGGTCGATTTTGTTCCAAGGTTTGCTTCTACAGATGATCAAGGAGTGGTGATTATTGGAAATACCGTTAAAAATAATAGCCTAAGTATTCCTTGGGTTGCCAATGTAAGCCCCGGGGGAACCTTGAGATGGATGCGTGAACTGAATCAGATTCCTGGCGTTCCTGGATCGGCGATATTCTATAACGTGGAAGTAAAGTTCAATGGGGAGATCTGGGCTATTGGTGGTGGAGCCGTAAACGGCATTCACATGCCCATTCTAATTAGACTGAATCGTTTTGGAAATATTATCGACGGTCGCGCATTTATAGAACCCACACAAACCTTGCCTTTTGTGTCGCGTTGGCATCATTATAAAGACATTATTCCTTGGGGGGCATGGAGCAATCAAATTTTAGTTGCAGGTGAATATCAAGTTTCCGACAATCTAAATCCAACACAAAATTCAAATTTCCAGCCAGTATTAACGCTTTTCGACAGCTTAGGTGCATTTGTGAAGAATATATTCCTTCAATCTGAATTGTCCTCTTTTGAATATCGCGTAAATGAAGTAGTTCGCTCCACCCGACACCCCTCGAGGGTATTTGTGGTGGGATCGTTTAGAGACGCTGCCCTGACTGAAAAAACAAACCTTTGGGCAGCCTGTGTAGATATTAACAAAGACTCTATTCTCTGGCAAAATACCTATGATACCATAGAATCATGGGCGCAACGCGCCTATTTCGATCGCGATCGACTCATGGTGTTGTATAAAGCAGTGCGCACAGATGGCATTATTGCCGACGGTATTATGCAATTGGATTCCTTGGGTAATTGGGAGTTTGTGCACCACATGAAAGTAGGAGATAAAGCCGATTTTCAAGATTTCGAATTCAAACAAATTAGAAGTAGCTACCCTTTGCGCGACGGTGGATTGGTCATTGCCGGAAACACATCTACCCTCGATACCGCGCATTTGATGATGGCTTGGACCAAACCTTGTGATCCTGATTTTTGTACCAATATTGCGTATACGGTGAAGACTAAAAAAGCAACTGGACTTGTGAAACGGGCTACCAAAGGACATTCGGAGTTCAATTTGAGTTTGACCAATATTTCTGCGACTCAATCACAACTACCTTTATTTAACCAAACCGTTGGCTGCAGATTTTGTCCGATGCCGGTAATCAATGTATCCGATGTTATTTTGTGTGATTTCCCCTTGTTTCACCAACAAGACGTTTGGGATATATATTCGGATGTTACCTGGAACGATGGCGATAACGCCAAATACAAAACATTCGATAGGGTAGGATTGTATTGGTTGGTAAAGCAGAATGCCTGCGGAACCGTTCGTGATACGTTCAGAATATCAAAAGAAAATAGGCCTGTTAAGGTGTTGAACGACAACGAATACTTTTGCCGTGGACGTTTGTTTACCCTCAAAGGTACCCAACCCAATCCGGGAACCTTCTTTTATCAATGGTCAGACGGAAGCAGCGGTTCTGAAAAAAACATATACGAAACAACCACGATCAGTTTAACTACCACCTCTCCGGGTTGCGGATCGCGAACGGATATTGTGAATGTGTATCAAGCCAATTGCGATTGTGAAATATGTGTGCCTAATGCCATTA
>CBFHGY010000212.1:0-1760 GCA_965655465.1 Bacteroidia bacterium
TACGGTGGTAGCAGAGATGTTGCAATTCTCAAGTATAATACCATAGGGAATTCGCTATTGTATTGCACCTATTTAGGGGGCAATAACAATGAACAACCCCATTCTATGGTTGTAGATTCTCAATTTAATCTGTTTGTAATGGGTACTACCCGTTCAGTCAACTTTCCAACGACAAAGGGCGCTTTCGATACTTCTCAAAATGGAGATTATGATTTTTTTGTGAGCCGATTTAATGGAAACGGTACGTTGTTATTAGGATCTACTTTTTTGGGGTCTTACGGATTAGATGGAGTAGGGGCCGATAGATCGAACCGAAATGTAAATGATTTTCCATTAATTTATAACTATGCCGATGAATTTAGGGGTGAAATCATTGAAGACAAAGACGGTATTTATATAGGAGGGGTAACCTATTCTCAGAATTTTCCTCATACGGTTTCTGTACCCTATCCAACTACCTTTGGTTCATCAAATGGAGTAATATTTAGTTTTACAAAAGATTTAATCCATTTAAGATGGTCACATGTAGTAGGGACACAAAATGATAATTTTGACGCCATATACGGTGTGGCATTGAATAATTTGGGTTCTATTTATGGTGCAGGTGGAACATATTCCTCCAAAGTCAATGAAACGGATTTTTTAAATCATTATGGTTCCAATTGGTTTGGAAAAGGGAATGGCGGACTTAATGGAGCATCTGCTGATGGCATAATAATTCGCTTGGATATAAAAAATGGCGAGTATCAAAACGGCAGATACTTTGGCACAGAAGCTTATGATCAGGCCTTTTTTGTTCAATCGGATAATGAAGGGAGGCCGTATATTTTCGGACAAACTGAAGGCACTTTATCTGCAATAAATGCACGTTTTCATGACGACGTAAATAATGGTCAATTTATTGCGAGATTCAGTCAAAATTTGGGAACCATTGAATTGCAATCGACTTTTGGAGCAAATGGCAGACTACCCAATTTGAGTCCTTCGGCTTTTTTGATCGATAGATGTGAACGCATTTTTATTTCAGGATGGGGTGGTAATACCAATCAGGCGCTATATGATGTTAACAATGGTAATGATAAAACGTTACGTAATAGAGGAAATACCAGAAACTTGCCATTAAGTGCCGACGCAATTCAAAGACAAACAGATGGCAGCGATTTTTATATTGCCGTGTTTGCAAAGGATATGTACGAATTGGCCTTTGCTACCTATTTTGGTGGCATTTCTCGACTTAATGCTGAAGCGGAGGAGCATGTTGATGGGGGGACTAGCAGATTTGATAAAAAAGGCATCATTTATCAAAGTTTGTGCGGCGGTTGCCGTCAGAATGGGGTTTATCCCACCACACCTGGTGCATGGAGCCGCAATATGCCGAGCTCTAATTGTAACAATGCCATGTTTAAAATTGATTTTGAGAACTTAAATCGCAAACCTGCGATGAACAACGACTTTGTAGAAGTAATTGCGGAAGAACTTATAGATGTTAAACAAGAAGCTTTTGATCCCGATTTGTTCGATACGGTGCGAATCATTGCCCAGATACGCAACAGGCCTAATTGGTTGAATTCGGATACTCCAATTATCAGTACAACAGATGGAATAGGCAAGGCCACATTTAAAGTCTATTGGCCTACCACGTGTATATCGGCAAGTTCAGACACCCTGTATATTGATTTAATGATTTTCGATTGTGGATGTCCAACGGCTGATACTATTTATCGAACTATAAAGCTGTTGGTAAAGCCTCCGCCATTGGT
>CBFHGY010000213.1:0-1744 GCA_965655465.1 Bacteroidia bacterium
TTCTCCTTGTTCTGAACCTTCTGCGTTTAATGCGGATTTACGGATGTTAGATTCGGTATAACCTGGGCATGCAATTAATACATGAAGGCCTGTTTTAAGATTTTCATTTCGCAAACTTTCTAGAAATCCTTGTAAAGCAAATTTGCTTGCAGAGTATCCGGTGCGGGCTGGTAAACCTTTAAATCCGGCAATGGAGGAAACTCCAATCACCGAGCCTTTGTGTTGTAATAAATAAGGAAGTGCAAATTTGGTACAATACACAGCCCCCCAAAAATTCACATCCATTACTTTTTTGATCACCGACAATTGGGTATCTAAAAGAATGCCTCGCATGCTAATTCCAGCATTATTGATTAAAACATCCATTCGGCCGTATGTCTTCATGCAAGTATCAACAAGCTTCATGCAAAAATCTTCTGAAGAAATTTCCCCCGAAAGGAAATTACACCGTATAGAAGCATGAGATTGTAAGATCTCGTGGGTTAAAGATTCAAGGCGATTTTCGTTTCTGCCTGTAAGAAATAAATGATATCCTTTATTCGCAGCTTCCCAAGCAAGTGCCAATCCAATTCCGCTAGAGGCACCCGTTATCAGAACTACTTTTTTGGTGATATGGATATGGTTTTTAGTCAAATTAACCTTTCCATTTTATGCTGCATCCAACTGCAGGGATTTCCGGATAATCTACTTCAATACCGTCAAGACAATATTCTATGGCGTCTTCTAAATATACTTTCATAACGGTAGATTCATTTTCCCAACTATCGTCGATTGCACCTTTGTATACCAATTCTCTTCTTTGATTGAAAAGGAATACTTCTGGGGTACGAGTTGCACCGAGTGACTTCAATACTTCTTGACTTTCATCGTGCAAATATTCAAAAGGAAGGTTCATTTGATCAGACAAGGCCTTCATATTTTCAAAACTATCTTGGGGATATTTCTCAATATCATTGCCACAAATTGCGACCATTCCGAGATTGTCTTCTTCATATTTTTGTGCAAGTTTTACCAATCTTGACCAATAGGCCTGAGAATACGGGCAATGATTGCAGGTTACAAAAATTACCAATGCAAATTTTTCAGCATAATCATAGCTGCTTACGGTTTCTCCAGAAACGGCAGGTAGATTAAAAGGTACCAGAACTTCTCCAATTGTCATAACTACCGCAAAATAACATAGAATTTATCATCTTACAAGCACTGAAAAATTGCAAAGTTGAAAAGTTTTCATTGAACCATTGCAAACAAAGCGGTTAATTTGCAGTGTGCAACCTTTCATAGTTTCTGCCCGGAAATACCGCCCAAAAACCTTCGATGATGTAGTAGGTCAAAAGCATGTGGCTGAGACGTTGATGCACGAAATTACCCAAAATAAATTGGCCCAAGCCTTCTTGTTTACAGGTCCTCGTGGTGTTGGGAAAACTACCTGCGCACGTATTTTGGCCAAGGTAATTAATGCCCAGAATGGAGAAAATCTCGACAATGATTTTGCATTTAATGTTTTCGAACTAGACGCAGCGTCAAACAATACCGTCGACGATATCAGAAATCTCATAGATCAGGTGCGCATTCCCCCGCAAATCGGCAAGTATAAGGTTTATATCATCGATGAGGTGCACATGTTAAGTACGGCGGCTTTTAATGCTTTTCTCAAGACATTGGAAGAACCTCCCACTTACGCCATTTTTATTCTAGCCACTACAGAACGCCATAAAATTTTACCTACCATTCTCAGTAGATG
>CBFHGY010000214.1:0-1739 GCA_965655465.1 Bacteroidia bacterium
CATGTTTCCGATTTGAAATCCTTTGTATGGATTTTCAGTCATGAAACCAGCAGCAATTGATTTTTCTATTTCGTTGTATAATTCTTCTACAGAACCTATTAATATTTCTTCCGTTCCTTCTTCATTTCTCCAAATTGGCAATGGAATTCCCCAATAACGAGAACGAGATAAGTTCCAATCATTGGCATTTTTTAACCAATTTCCAAAACGACCTTCTCCAGTAGCTGTTGGCTTCCAGTTTATAGTTTCGTTTAAATCGAACATTCTATCCTTTACTTCTGTAATTTTTATGAACCAAGAATCTAATGGATAATATAAAATAGGTTTGTCTGTTCTCCAACAATGAGGATAACTGTGTACGTATTTCTCCACCTTAAAGGCTTTGTTTTCTTCTTTTAATTGGATAGCAATTTCCACATCAGCAGAACGCTCAGGTGCTTCACCATCGTTGTAATATTCGTTTTTAACATATTTACCTGAATAGTCTCCTAAACCTTGAATGAATTTTCCTTGTAAATCTACCAAAGGCACTAAATTATCATTAGCATCTTTTACCAACATTGGAGGAATTTCAGGAGAAGCTTCTTTGGCAACTTTAGCATCATCTGCTCCAAAAGTGGGTGCTGTGTGAACGATTCCTGTTCCGTCTTCCGTTGTAACGAAATCACCTGAAATTACTCTAAAAGCATTTTCTGGGTTATCATTTGGTAAAGCCAATTTCATTAGTTGTTCGTAACGAATTCCGACTAAATCAATTCCTTTAAACTCTTTTAAAACTTGAAAAGGAATTTTTTTGTCTCCTTCTTTGAAATTTTCAAAATCATGTGCTTCTGAAGATTCAAAGAAATTTTTATTGAATTGTTTTCCAACTAAATTTTTTGCTAAAATAACTTTTGTAGGTCTAAATGTATATTGATTGAATGTTTCTACCAAAACATAATCAATTTTTGGTCCAACTGTTAAAGCTGTGTTTGAAGGTAATGTCCAAGGAGTTGTCGTCCAAGCTAAAATATGAATGTCTCCAAATCCAGTTAAGAAATCTGGTAATGATTCATTAATTGCCTTAAATTGAGCAACTACAGTTGTATCAGTTACATCTCTATAACTTCCTGGTTGATTCACTTCGTGAGAAGACAAACCTGTTCCCGCTTTTGGAGAATACGGTTGAATGGTATAGCCTTTATACATCAAATCTTTATCATAGATTTGTTTCAAAAGCCACCAAACCGTTTCCATATATTTGGATTTGTAAGTCACGTATGGATCTTCCATATCTACCCAATAGCCCATTTTTTCGGTAAGGTCATTCCATACATCAGTATAACGCATAACGGTTTTTTTACACGCTTCGTTATATTCTGATACTGAAATTGTTTTTCCGATATCTTCTTTGGTGATTCCAAGTTCTTTTTCAGTTCCCAATTCAACTGGCAAACCGTGAGTATCCCAACCGGCTTTACGTTTTACTTGAAATCCTTTTTGAGTTTTATAGCGACAAAAAATATCTTTAATAGCACGTGCCATTACGTGATGAATTCCTGGTAAACCATTTGCAGAAGGTGGTCCTTCAAAAAATACGTACGGAGTAGCTCCTTCACGAGAAGTGACTGATTGTTCAAATATCTTATTTTCTTTCCAAAATTTAAGGGTTTCTGATGCTACCGTTGGTAAGTCAAGTCCTTTATATTCAGTAAATTTTGTGCTCATTTTGTTGTTTTCTTAAATCAATTTGCGAAAGT
>CBFHGY010000215.1:0-1670 GCA_965655465.1 Bacteroidia bacterium
TCAGAAACATGCTTTTCGGTTCTTTTGAGATGCGGCAATTCGAAAAATACCTTTTTGAAATGCGTAATAGAAGCCTGTAAGGAATGAGATTCCGCTTTTTGCGCAAAAACGGTACTCATACCGTGGTGATTCGTGTATATATTTTTTAGCGCTTCGAAGAAATACTGTAAATCTTCTTCGTTAAAGGTCCTATGCACAAAAGGGATGAGCGCCTCTCGATGTTCGGGTCGACTCGACATAATAAAATCATAAGGGGAATGTCCCATCCGCGCCATGAGTTTTTGAGCATTGTTCAAGATCGACTTTCGATTTCCCCAGGCAATCGTCGCGGCTAGGAATCCGGCAATTTCTTGATCTTCGGCTTTATCAAATAGATGCGGAATCTGCAATGGATCCAATTCTATAAACTCCGGTCTTTGGAATTCGTACACTTTTTCGTCTAAAAATTCCTTCAGAATCGGATCCAATTGCATATTTCACAAAACTATGATTTGCTTTCGAAATATTCCGCCATCATATCACTAAAGTTTCTCGACATAGTCTTATGCATCACTTTAAAACCGGTTCGGTTTTTGGTAAAATGTTCTGTGCGCGACTCTTCAATATTCAAAGATTGGGCAACTTGGTGAACATCATGATCCGTTCCGAAATAATGGAACCGCCAATTGCCTTTTTCTTTAGTTTTGATTAAAAATGCAATTGTCCGCGCGTTGAATTCCACACTGTTGTTCTCGTACCCATCGGTGATAATATTGACCTGCACGGTTACCTCTTTTACTTCTTCCAATTCTTGGATAGAAAGTTCGGTGCTGATTACGGCTTTGCCAATAGCATCATAAAGTGGCGTGGCTCCTGCTGGGCAATACGCAATTTTAAGCGGCAAATCATTTGTTTCTACCTTTGCAAAAGGCAGCCGCTTGACGATGTTTTGACCCTCAAAAGTCCAGACCGATAGGTATTGTGCTACTTCTGGAGCTGATTTCATCGCCTCCTGCGTATTAACCACAAAGCCGTGGTACGTTTCGTTCACAAACGACTCCATGCCGCTCATAGAACCACTTTCATCAATAATTAAAACCTGTATTATGGCTGTTTTCATGAAACAAAAATCGATGCTTCTAAACCCCACGATCGACTTTCACAACCTTGTAATTGGAAATAATTGCACGTTAACTCCAAAATAAATCCGAAAAATATCTATCTTTTTGGTAAATGAATTGGTTCATCCTATTATCCAAAGAAAATCCAAGTTCCGATAGCATCACCCTGTTTTCGAATGCGTCAAAAATCGTCAAACCCTTGCGCAACCATGGATTACGCATCATTAATCTATTTGAAAAACAACAAATTGTCGAATTTCCTGAAGGAGTTCTCGATTTCTACCTAAAATTATATTACCCCGCATACGGCAAATTGAGCCCTATAATGGCTCAAACCGTTTTGGGGGAAATTACCGAACGGCTGAAAAACCCATCAATATTTAAGTCTTATATCCTGCCCCTACTTCCAGCCAATGCCCCCAATGGAAATTATATCGTAGCCATCAGTCCAACGGGACATTTTGCCAAAAATCTCGGTGTTGATACTCCTGATAATAGTGCTTCGTCAATTACGCATATTGCAGACCAAGACAACAAGGCAACCCACATTCAAGAAAACCCTGCTTCTAT
>CBFHGY010000216.1:0-1666 GCA_965655465.1 Bacteroidia bacterium
TATTCAGGTCGCATTTTCGACTACCAATTCAAGACAAATGGAAGATATAAATATGGGTTCCGATACAAAAACAATTGCACAGGGTGCGACACGGCTATTTACAAATGGGTAGAAATAGGGTGTTTCAATGACAGCACTAAAACCTGTAATTGGTCACGTTTAAAAATGGCCTATCACGGCACCTCAGGTAGCAGTGAAGATGATTGCAGAAAATATGTATTTCAGGTTCAAGGATATGAAGATTCTTGTAACATCTACAAGATGAAAGTGGTACACGAAAATACCGCTATTTTTCAAGAAACGGGAAAAACGCATAATTACAAATTTGAAAAAGATGGATATTACAACGTATGTTTTTGGGCTAAAAACGAATGCCTGAATTGTGATACTTGGATTTGTGAAACCGTATACATCAACTGCAGTAGCGCCCAAACACAATCATTTGAGAAAATTCAAGTGTCACCAGCACCTAACCCTGTGAATGATATACTTAAACTTAACAATGTGAAGCCTTTGAGGGTCGAAATTCAAAATGTTTTGGGTAAAATATTTTGGTCCAACTCTGTTGGGATAAATGCTGAAATCGATATGAGTTCCCTACCGAATCAAACCTATATATTATGTGCCATTGATGATCAAGGAAACCGACACATGCACAAACTCATTAAAAACTAATCCCTTACAATACTGATTTTTATCATAGAAGTACATAAGAATTGATTGTATTTTTGAAGCAAAAATTATGAAGGAAAGAAAAACTAACAACCAAATCTTAGTCCCAACGGACTTTTCAGATGTGGCACGTTGTGCCGTAAATCATGCGGGTCGCGTGGCTAAAGCCTACGGTAACGAAATTACTTTAGTTTATGTGATAGAAGAAAGCTTTTTGGGAGGTATCTTTTCAAAAGGACAATCTGCCATCATGAAAGATGCCATCGCTACCAAATTAGAAGTTCGTGCAAAAGAAGTATCTGATGAATTTGGAGTTAAAGTTTCCACTCGTGTCGAAACTGGAAAGGTATATAAAGCCATCGCCGAAATTGCGAATAACGAAGGTTATGATTCTATTATTATGGGAAGTCATGGCGCCTCAGGTTTAGAGCAAATAGTGGGTTCAAATGCCTCTCGCACCATACAATATGCTGAAGTTCCTGTAGTAGTCGTAAAGAGCAGCGATATTGGTAAAAATGGATACCAAAAGATTGTAATGCCTTTTGATTTAACCATCGAATCACGTCAGAAATTGGATTGGGGCATCAACATTGCAAAAAAATTCGATTCTGAAATTCACATCGTATACAGTGATTCAGATGACGAATATTTAGACCGCAAAATGAAAAACAACATCGCGGTAATTAAAAGTGCACTCGACAAGAACAATGTAAAATATACCCTTTACGAATTCAAAGACAGTGTTTTTGATAATTTCGCCAACGAGATTCACAATTATGCTAAAATCATTGAAGCCGATTTAATAGTAGCCATGACGCATACTGAAAAAGGAATTGGTGAAATGGTTATTGGTACATTAACCCAACAATTGGTTAATAAAGCCGAAAATATTGCTATCATGTGTATTTATCCAACAGAAACTGGATTTAACTACGATTATTAATAATTGCCCCAAACACAAAAAAAAGGCCGCCTGAATATCAGACGGCCTTTT
>CBFHGY010000217.1:0-1665 GCA_965655465.1 Bacteroidia bacterium
CATTTAAGTGTTCTTTTAATTGTGCATTTTTGTTTAAATTTTAATAATATGGAAACATCTAGAATTACATTTGGTAGGCGACTTTCGGTAGTAAAATTACCTTCAAATAAAGCCAGTGATTTGATTTTTGGACTGTCGGTTTATTTATACAAATTCAGAACATTTAAATCGGTACTTCTATATGTCGTTTCATTGTTCATGGTCAATTCCATTTTGGGTCAATCGCTTAGAGGATTATCCGTTTTGAACGACTCTCAAGTTTGGGTGTCTGGAAATAATGGATTCATCGGAAAATTGAGTTCAGATACCTTACTGGCATGTTCAGTTCCAAGCGAATATCGCAAGAAAGATTTTCGGGATATTCAAGGATTCAATGCTCAAACAGCTATCGCCATGAGTATAGCGGATTCGGGTGTTCTATTAAAAACATGGAATGGCGGAAGTGATTGGTTTGAGGTATTTCGAGATAATGATTCTGGAATATTTTTTGACGTAATTGAATTTGATTACTCCGGTAAGTTGGGACTCTTAATGGGTGATCCATTACCTAGCAACTCGAATTACTTATATTTTCGGATTTCACTTGATTCTGGAAACCATTGGATAGAATTATCCGATGGTAAATGGAATCGCATATCCCCCAAATTAGATGCCCTTTTTGCGGCAAGTGGTTCCTCCGTTAAGATATTAAACTTTGATTATAACGAAAAAACGGGAATTATAGCACTTAAGGTGTTAATAGGTGGAGGAGGAGCGAAAGGGGCATCCATAAGAATGGCGTATGTTAATTGGAATACTTACGGGGAATTGCTGTTCGAGAAGATTACCGATATTTCATTACCATTGCCGTCAGAGAAAGGTTGGGGCGTTTATGGTTTGTCTAATTCAATCAACAATCAAATCGTAGTAGCGGGTGGACATTGGCAATATCCCAATGGACGTAATACGGTTTCAGATTCTGGAAAAAACTACCAATCCAACTGTGAGGATGGATTGTATTTATTGAAATTCTCCGATGCATCTATGAGTTTAAGGCCTTTGAAACTTTGCAATTATATCTCAGGGACGGCGTTACTAAATGCGAATGAGATTGTTTCGGTTGGAAGCAGTGGCATTTCAAAACTTAATCTGCCAAGAAAGCGTTCCGATGTTAAGGCTTCCCTAAGCTGGAACCCGAATCATCTTGGAATCACGGAATATTTAACGAATTCGATTAACGCACGTTCTACGCCATTTAAAGGATTAAATGCCATATCGGTTTCGGAGAATTATGTTTGGATAATAGGCACGGCTTATAAACCGCTGCTTTTACGTGTCCCTCGGTCTGTATATATTACCGATTAAGTTTGCTTTATTTTTCATTGTTTTTCTCTATATTTGCATACTAACAAGCGTTAGTTAGTTATGACTCGAAAAGAACAAGTTCGCAAAATTGCCGTTAGATTGATGAAGTTTCATGGCTTTAGTGGACTGACTATGCGTTTGTTGGCAAAAGAGTTAGGTATTGAAGCTGCGAGTATATATAATCATATTCAATCTAAAGACGAGATTTTAGAGACGGTATGTTTTGATTTAGCCAAAGAATTTGAGTTGGCGGTATTAGAAGTAAATGATATTTACTTCAATGCTCCGGAAAAACTTTACACCTTAGTGAAATTCCATGTA
>CBFHGY010000218.1:0-1639 GCA_965655465.1 Bacteroidia bacterium
TTTGTCCCACGGGTTGATCTGATGGGTAGGTAATCTTGCTTAAAATGCACTGTGAAAGCGCAAAAAAATCTTTATTATGACTCATTACAGTGCAAAATCAGTATATTTGTTCTAAGAAATTAAAAAATGGAAGCATTATTTGAATATTCAAATCGGCTAATAGCAGATGTAGATATTACGTTTACACGTTATTTGTACGATCAAATCAATTGGGATAGCAGACTCATTGGCCTGGTCGGACCACGAGGTGTAGGTAAAACAACTTTGGTTTTACAACACATCAAAAATAATTTAGATCATGCCCATACTTTATATGTTACAGCTGAGGATTTTTATTTCGCAAAAAAACGTCTTTTAGATGCGGCATCTGACTTTGTTAAATTTGGAGGAACCCATTTAATTATTGACGAGATTCATAAATACCCAGATTGGTCTACCGAGCTCAAACTGATTTACGATTATCATCACGATTTACAAGTTGTATTTACGGGGTCATCAGTATTAGATATAAAAAAAGGGAGTTCCGATTTGAGCCGGAGAGCAGTATTGTATTCCATGCAAGGCTTGTCATTTCGGGAATATTTACAATTGTTTCACCAGATAGCCATCCCAACGTTTACCTTGGATGAAATTCTATCCCATAAGGTAGCCACTCCCCAATTAGCCCATCCTTTGCCTTTATTTTTTGATTATCTAAAAAGAGGTTATTACCCTTTTGCATTAGAGCAAGATTTTGATCTAAAATTAATGCAGGTCATTAATCAAACTTTAGAAAGCGATATTCCGGCGTATGCCACAATGAATGTTTCTACGGGAAGAAAGTTAAAACAACTAATGTCAATAGTGGCAGATAGTGTTCCATTTAAACCTAATATGAGTAAAATATCAGAGATGCTAGCAGTAAGTAGAAATAATATTGCAGATTATCTTTTGTATATGGAAGACGCTGGAATGGTATCGCAATTGAGATTTGAAACGAAGGGTATTCGTGGCTTAGGTAAAGTAGATAAAGTGTATCTCGACAACACAAATTTAGTGTGCAATTTGTCTAAGGATAATCCGAATAAAGGAAATATCAGAGAAACATTTTTTATGAATCAACTACGCGTTGCTTATCCCATTGTATCTTCTAAGATTGCTGATTTTACCATTGATGCATTCGATTTTGAAATTGGAGGTAAAAATAAAAGTAGCAAGCAGATCAATACCGCTGCTAATGGTTTTGTTGTGAAAGATGATATTGAAACTGGTTTTCTTAACACAATTCCTTTATGGCATTTTGGGTTATTGTACTAATTTTTTGGGTTTTACCACCAAAGAATGACCATATAACAAGTAATTTTTTTACTGCAACTATGATTATCAATAGTTTACATAGTGCGCAATTTGGTACGGCCATCTTCAATCTAATGAGTACAGGTTCTACCTTTCTCCCCCAAATCCCCTAAATTGCCCTATGGAATTTCAATCCCTCTCCAACCGATTGAACTATTTCTTCCCGAGTAATTCCTGGGGACTCCTAAGCGCGGATAACGAAACCCTCAGCAGTCCCCATTTTCTGCAACCCCTCAAAACCGCTTGCAAACACTGGAATACCACCCTCGAATTTCCGCTGGAAATGCCACCCACTGCCTTCGAC
>CBFHGY010000219.1:0-1373 GCA_965655465.1 Bacteroidia bacterium
TTACATTGCTTCGATTAGAGGAAGTAATGGACTGCATTTGGATGGGCGAGGGATAGGGATTTCCCACGGTAACAAAGGTGGAGTTAGACCCTTTTGTTAAGGAAATGGTCTGATTGCCGGTGTTGATGGTGCCGGTCATATCTAAAGTAACGGCAGAAGGGGTGTAAGCGACTCCATCGATTCCTTCACCAACCGCACCCCGGATATAGATAAGTGCAGGAGCGCCTTTGGCCCAAGAAGAGGAGGAGGTATTGGCAAAATCGGTCCAACCTGGATTTAGACCTGAGGAGGTATTATCGGCGGCGGACACATCGAAATAATAGGCAGAAGGATTGTTATTGATGGTGGCGGTAAATCCGTTCGTGGCCCCACCGGTGCCGGTGATATCGATATCGTCGGTAAGTTGACTAAGAGCGATGGCACTGGAGAAAGGGTGAGCAAGGAAGCGAAAAACACGTCGGCCGGGAATGTATTGTTGCACGGTTGTAGAGGTGGCAGAAATGGTACCTGCACTTGAGGCTATGTAGGCGGTTTGGGCTGAATCAGAGAGTAGGGTGAGGTTTCCGTTAATAGAAATCGATCCCACGGTACAAGCTACTTTTTCCTTAATTTGAATATCCCCAAACAAATTAACTTGATAATTTCCCGTGCCAATCCTTTGAATGGAATTTAATTCAATATCTCCTGTTGAATAGAATCTTAAGTTTGATGTCGACGAAGTCAAATCTGAGAAGATTAAATTCGAATTTTCATTTGGAATCACAAACCCCGTATTATCAGTTTGGACATAAAAATACTGACATGTTAAATCAAAACCATTTAGGTCTAGATATCCTTTATATGAATTAGCAGTGATAAACCGTACTTGCTTTACTGAAATGTTTTGTTCCAATTTCAAGGTTATTTTTCTTATTCCTAAATCTCTTGGACGTGTTGCATTCATGGGGTAAAAGAAATTTGTCAATGTGAACGAACTGTATCCATTGATATAACATTCTCCAGCATTGGAATTAGAATAAATCAACTTGCTGCCGGAGGTGGTGGTATCAACCGTTGCAGGATATTGCATCTGAAATCCCTCTGTTGTTAAGGTTTTTCCGTTAAAATCTAATTTAATGTTATCACCAATTACTAGGTATTGCATTGTGCAATTGCTACTTAGGTATACTGTAAAATTACCTCGGGTTAAATGGAATTCATACGCATTGGAAATGGCACTAGGTGTACCGGTTTGTTCATTATCATTTGCATCATAATAGGTGTATTCCCAATTATTCACATTGTTGAAATTCTGAATTCCAGAAGTGGAACCAATCCAAGAGCATCGATAGGCGGCGTGTGTCTTGCCAATAGTAAGTACCCCCAATAGCAAG
>CBFHGY010000219.1:1383-1628 GCA_965655465.1 Bacteroidia bacterium
AGCTTTTTTGGCACTCATTTGAAGTAATTGACACGTATTTGTCTGAATTTTCCCTTATTGAAGTACATAAATAGTACAAAAGCGAATAAACCTGGATTTTAGAATGATTCGTTTTTGAATCCTATTTATGAGCCTTGTAACGGGCCTTTGATTGTAAGAAATGCAAAAAAAAACGGGCAATCTAATTGAATAGATTGCCCGTTAAATGGGTTACATTTTATTTTTTAAATGCTTTCATTTTGCGT
>CBFHGY010000220.1:0-1597 GCA_965655465.1 Bacteroidia bacterium
AATTCCTTATCTGCGGTAACCAAAGGAAGCTTGTATATTAAGCATGTTTATGCAATTATTGCATCTGGTAATTTAATTTTGTATTTCCGTTTAAGTAGTACCGTTTGGTCTTTTATTTTATTATTCCAATCAATTTGAAAACAATCATTGAGTAGTAATTTCAGCTTAGTTTCATCGAGTTTGGTTAAACCTTGAAATCCAAGTAATTCGATTTCTGAGATAAATGAAACTCCAAAATCATATTCAATAAATGGCTCAACTATTTTGTTCCCTTCATGGAGGTATATAAGAAAATTTGTATCTGCAATAAAATCAATCTTCATTTTCTCGCAATGTAGTTTGATATTTTAAACCGTCAATATTTCTTTTAAGTTTGCCAAAATGCTTCGTTAAATTACCTTTTTTCTCTGATTTTTTTAACTTTTCGCTTAAAATCTTCGAGGTGATCTTGCTATTAGATTTATTGATAATTACGATCATGATTCGTTCGCTTTCTCAAATATAACGAAACACCTGCAATTATACACCTAGAATATTTTGATAAATCCAAAATTCTTCAAGTCGGAATGCATAAAATCGCAAGGTGATTTTACATCCACTTACTTCATTTCATAGAAATTATTCAAAAGTGTCGATACCCGGATGCTGCGGGCAAAGGGACCGGCGGCGCTAGGTTTATATTCCCAAATGAAACTTGCGGTCTGTTGAAATAAGCGATATCGATTCTGTTTCCGTTCCAAACCTGAAAAAACAATGCCTATTTTTGTTGCAAATATCGCAAAAGTTAGAGGATACTTTTTTACCTAAATTACTTTCACACAAGGGAGCATTCACACAATAGGCCATCCCACGGGATGGCCTATTGTGTTTGAAGCTGTTCGACTTTTATTAATTCAGATATTATTCTTTTGGCGCAGTTGCCGCGCTTAATTTGGTTTCACACTCCTTCAACTGAGTGCGTAAGGTTCCCAATTCTGCATTCAACTTAGAGATTTCAGAGTTATTGGTTTTAATAATTTCTCCCAATTTCCCCATATCCTCATCCATGGTAATTATTTGGCGTTTCAAGTCCTCATATTGGCTATTGCAATAGGTTTTTTCCTTTTCGCTTGCCAATAATTTGGCTTCAACTTCGGCTAATTTCTTAGAGCATTTATCAGAAAGTAAGGTACAACCGCTAATTTGATTGTCCTTTTTGGCAATTTCAGCTTTTAGACGGTTAATTTCAGCCATTAATTCTGCAGAATTATCACTCGCTCCCAATTTAATTTCCAAATCTTGAATGGATATTTCAAGTTCAGAAACTTTTTTCTTTAAGGATTCATTTTCCGCTTTTAGAGCTGCTGCATTCTGATTTTCTTTTTTCAACGCTTCTAATTGAGCTGCGCAATTGGCCTGCTCTGTTTCCAACGTTTTAATGCGAGCTTCCGCAACAGCCAATTGGGATTTGGCATTTTTAAGTTCTGTTTCACATGTACTGCAGTCGCCCATAGCATCTTTCTCTTTTTCAAGCACTGCTATTTGGGCTTTTAACTTTGCAATCTCATCCTGATAGGGCTTTATATCTATGGCTGCTTTTTTCGCTTCCTGCAACGCG
>CBFHGY010000221.1:0-1562 GCA_965655465.1 Bacteroidia bacterium
TATCTTGACCCCGCTCGAAGGTCTGTTTATAGCCCGATGCATAATGTGTAAAAATCAATGGGTCACTATCGTTTATAATGATCTTTCCTTGTGCATCCCGGCTGCGGCGATTTACATGCATATTCCAAGCCGAAATATTGCAGCCGCGGTGCTCTATTATACCCGCACCGTTGAAGTTCAAAGGAACCACATTCAAGAAGGTCTGATCTACGTAAATGCCTTGGTGACTGCGGAGTTCTTTGTACCCCAAACAACAGCGCGACCACCAATGTAAGAAGTCAATTCCCTTGCGACTTACCCCAATAAAACCTGCATTATACAAGCCGTGCATATACGTGAGCTCGATATTTCTCTTGATTATCGGATCATTTAAATTTGGCTCTATCGTGCGCCAATGCGGTGATAACAACACCGATAAACCCGACAATTGCTCCCATAAAAATTCGTAATCGTGATAAAAATACAAGTCGTTATCGCAATAAAAACACATTTCATGTCGTGCCAAAACCCATTCCATGAATACCGACTTTAAAGCCCAACGCAACATACCCCGGTCCTCCTGTGCATAAGTAGCCTGAAGCTTGCGCGCCATCTGGCTCTCTTTTAACAATTCAGATAAATGGACAATCACCACATTCTCCGGTAAAGGACCCGGCAATACCGATGTGCTCACCTTGCTATGCACGTCCAAAATATACAAGGATACCGCCTCTCGACCATGCGCTAATAAACTCTCATTTAAGGTAAGTGCATAATGCAGATAGTCTGCGGTTATCACCGTGCAAAAAGCACGCGAACCAACAGCTGCATGACCCTTATCCAAACTTACTTCCGCCAATGATATTTATTGATATAATGCGTATACGACAAAATCGTTTTAACCACTTTATCTGAAACGCCCTCTGCCGCGTAATCCGCAACGGTATTATAAGGCGTATCGCTGCGTTCAAATTGCGATACTGCAAATCGGATGCATTCCATAACATGCTCGGGCTGCAGACCCGTCATGATTATCGTGCCTTCATCGGTTGCCTCCGGGCGTTCGTGGGTTTCCCGCAACGTCACCGCCGGAAAATGCAGTAAACTGGCCTCTTCCGAAATCGTACCGCTGTCGGAAATCACACAAAAAGCCTCCAGTTGCAACTTGATATACTCAAAGAAACCAAACGGTTTCATAAAACGAATCTGTGCATTCGATTCCAAATTGGCTCCCAATGACTCCAAACGCTTGCGCGTTCTGGGATGCGTAGAAAAAATGATGGTTTTACCGAAGGTTTTGACCAAATCATCGAGTAAGGCCAAAATGTTTTGCAATTTCTGCAAATCGTCGACCGTTTCCTCTCGGTGCAAACTCACAATCATAAACGATTTGGAATCCAAGCCCTCTTGCTGCAAAACCGTGCTGTTGGCAATGCTATTGCGATGCAATTCCAATACCTCGTGCATGCTTGACCCCGTTTTGATGACTGTTTCCGCGCGAACGCCTTCCGCCAATAAATAGCGACGTGCATGCTCCGAAATCACCATATTGATATCGCTGATATGGTCGATAATCTTCCGAT
>CBFHGY010000222.1:0-1560 GCA_965655465.1 Bacteroidia bacterium
CAGCTTAACGGGGTGTAATCGTAGACTTTGGCTGTTTCAAGGAGCATTTATTATGTAACTTATTTGAATTGGATGGGGTAGCGTGCCGCCGTGGCTTGCGACATCGAAAATAAACAATTTATGGCTGCGTTACACGGCTGTTTCGATTTTTTTGGGGAAATAATTTTAAGCTGTTAATCGATAGCGTACTTGTAAAAATCAATATACTATTGGCTAGCCTTGTAGTATTTATCTAAGGCCATTTTAAAAGCGTGGAACTTGGGATTTTTCAAGGCTTGAGCAGCTTCGTGGAATAGGCTCATCGAAGACTGAAATTTCAAATAATCGGGATACCCAAAGATTTCTTCCGCCGACTTGTTTTCAATAGCCAATACGGCTTCGGTGATGGTGATCAACCGTTGTGAAAGTGTTTCGTGCTCTAAATATGCCTGAGCCTCGGGAATGCCGGAAATACCATAAAATTTAGCATTTGCAGAATGTCCAAGTCCCAAAAGTTGCGGAAAAATATACCACATCCAGTGAGATAGTTTGGCGCCGGATTGTATTTCGGCTAGGGCCCTAACATAGCTTGTTTCTTGAGCCATGAGAAATCGATCGAGGTTGTAGTTCATGATTTGATTTTTGAATTTGGGTGTAGCGAGGCTTTTGTTGGGGCTATATGTCAACGGCTATTACGAATTCAAAGACATAATTTAAACGGAATAAAAGTATATGAAATATTTGAGTCTAAGCAATTGAAATATAATATATAGACCCTATTTGTCAATTGTATTTTTAGGATATTTTTTTTATTTAATTAGTAAATAGTTAGATTTGGAATTACAACAATTATCGAAGGTTTGGAAAACGGTTTAATAAGCAAAAAAAAAGAGCGATCGATTAGACCACTCTGAATGTTTTCACAACGGACAAAAATCCTTATTGTGAATTGCTTCGTAATTGTACAGCAAATATAGAAAAAATACTTATAGTTCCAAATATGAAAAAAGTTTTAGGAATAGATTTAGGTTCGGCATCTATTGGGTGGGCGTTTGTTGAAGAGTCTGAAAAGCCAACAGAAGTTTCAAAAATTTTAGGTGCAGGTGTTCGGGTAGTTCCTTTAAGTTCAGATGAAATCAAGGAATTTTCAGCGGGACAGGGGATTTCAACTAACGCAGCTCGCACTTTAAAGAGAGGAGCAAGGAGAAACCTTCAGAGGTATAAATTGAGACGGGAGTGGTTATTGCGATTATTAAAGAGCAACGGAATTATCGATGTCGATAAACCAATAGCCGAAGAAGGATCCAATAGCACTCATGAAATGTGGGAGTTAAGAAGCAAAGCGGCAACAGAAAAATTAAACTTACACGATTTTGCTAGAGTTTTGTTGATGTTGAATAAAAAAAGAGGATACAAAAGCTCTAGGAAATCAAAAGGCGCTGAAGATGATGGAACCTCTATTGATGCAGTGGGATTATCTCTTCAGTTAAGAGATAGAAATATTACTCCGGGATTTTACTTGCATGAACAATCACAAAAAATAGAAAAATTTCTGCCTCCATCGTTTTATCCGAGCGACTT
>CBFHGY010000223.1:0-1557 GCA_965655465.1 Bacteroidia bacterium
ACTCCTATTATATCTAACCCAATTTGGAAAATAGTATACTCCCCGTTGATTGTAAAAACGAGTTTAAAATTGATGCAAATAGACCACAACCAAAATACCGAATACACCCATGAGTGATTATAATGACGAAATTGACGAACTCGAATCGGGTTCGTCGAATACCCAGATATTAGAGTTGATTATGCGCGATTACCTGCCTTATTGGCCGGTATTGCTCGTTTTTGCCTTGGTAGGGTTGTTCGCGGGTAATGCCTATTTGCAAACACAGGTGCCCGTATACCGTTCAACCGCTAAAATTCTTCTAAAAGATGAAACCCAACAAAGTACGGAAGGTCTTTTAAAACAGGCTGTTACGGGTCAAAATCAAAGTAATGTAGAAGGCGAAATTGAGATTATCACAAGCCAAAACGTGATGCGCAATGCGGCAATTTCGGGTATGGCTCAATTTGAATTCCGTTGGGATGGTCGCATTAGAACCATGTATGAAGACCCCTTAGATCTGCCATTCAGCATTTCATACGATACATTTAATGTAAAAAATGCTGTTTTTCAATTAGATATATTTCCCAAAGAAAATAAATTGAAGCTTGATGGGGTTGATTACACGCTTGGAAAACCCTTTGTTCATGAGGGAAATCAATTTGAATTTAAACTTAAACCCGGTTTTAAGCCAGAAGAGTATGAAAAGTATCAATCCGATGCCAATCATACATTTTATATGCACGTAAGTGCATTAGAGGAAGCAGCAGGAAAACTAGCGGCCTCTTTTGGTGTTGCTAAAGATGAAAAAAAGGAATTCTTGCTTAATTTATCGATTACCAATACCCATACAAAGACCGGAAAAAGGTGGCTAAAAGCAATTATTGAGAGCTACCAGTCCGAAACGGAGTTGGAGAAGCAAAAGAAAAACCGATTCATGATGGAATTTATCGCAGATCGTATGGAATATCTCGGTCGTGATTTAGATTCCATACAACAGGTTATGGTTAACTTCCAAAAGGATACGAAATTGGATTTTAAAACCAAAACAGCCGATAATATTTTGACGAAAGCCATGAGTCAACTGGATGCAAGTGCAGAAATCGACAACCAGTTGTTTATGTTGGACGAGCTTGAGAAATATCTCAAAGGACAATTGGCGGAACCTATTATGATTCCACCTGCGATAACCGGAGTCGATGTGGGGATATTAAATACGGGTTTTATGGAATTGTATACCATGGAGCGCGAATTCAGTTCGATTAAGGAGACCTTAGGTGAACAGAGTGAAAAGATGCGTGCCGCACAAAACCAAATTACTTTACAGAAAAGGGTGTTGACCGAAAGTGTAAATAACGCACGTAAAACATTAAAAATATTAAAAGAAAAGGCCCAAAGCGATATGGGGGTTCGCTATCAAGAATACGAGGATATGGTTAGTGAACTACCAGCAACAGAATTGGCATTTCTAGAAATTAAAAAGCAATTAGAAATTAAAAACACCCTTTATACATTTTTACTTCAGCGAAGAGAAGAGGCGGCAATACAAGTTGCTGGAATTACCAGTGATGTAAAAAT
>CBFHGY010000224.1:0-1542 GCA_965655465.1 Bacteroidia bacterium
TACCGGATTTTCATGAATATACCTCATCCTACTTTCAATCAAATCTACTCGAAATAACTCTATTGCATGATTTTCGTGCGTCCAAAATTGCATGTCACCAACCCGCTTATTGAATTTGGCTTGGAATTCAAAGATCATCTTTAGCCATTCCTTTCTGCTTTCCTGAGGATTTTCAAGAATCATTTTCAGAAGTTTCTTACTGGTAAACTTTTTGAAATCCCGAACCCAGTCAGATAGTTTTCCATCTTTCTGTTGTACTACCAAATGGATGTGATTGCTCATGATCACATAGCCGTACAAATACAATCCCTTTTCTTTTCTGCAATAGGTCAAGTTTTCTAGAATAAAATCCCGGTATGATTTTCTGGTAAAAATGTCTGCCCATCCTACCACTTGAAAGGTTAAGAAATAAGGCATTTCTTGATCTTTGATTTGATAGGCCTCTCCCATAAAATGAAAATACTTCTTATCGCCCGAATTGCAAATTCTTAAAATATAAAAGCGTAGTTACAAACTACGCTTAGGCTAGCGCTCTACGGCTAGCGGGGGATTCAATGAACCGCCGTATACAGCCTGTCCCGATTCATCGGGAAGACCCGTACGTACGGTGGTGTGAGAGGCGCACCTCGTCAGTTACAACTGGCGAGGCCGTCTACTCGATTGTGCTTTCGTTATTTTTTCTCATCAAATATTAAATACATATTTCACTAAATTTTGTGTTTTTTAATGTTTAATAGTTGTTTGGCTCTGGTTTTAACACATTTACTAGCACCATGTTGAACTAATTTTTCAATTGTACTTTTGCTAATATTTTTATAATCTAAAACTAGATTTTGAAGTCCTTTATGATTGGATGCTATAATTTTGGATACAACTTCTGAAGTTAAACCATCTGTTAATAATTCTTGCTTGATTGCTTCGTTGGGTAAATCTACAACTCCCGGTTGTAACAGAATTCTCTTATCTTGGTATGGTTTTAATACGAAAAGTAATTCGTTTATTTTTTCTACTAATTCTAATCGGCTTTTAGTAGAAAATTCAAGTTCTGGTGTTTCCCATAAACCTTCATAATGCATTTCATTAATTTTTGAATTGAAATTAGGTTGCAAACAAATAACTTGAAGTTTATAAGCACCTTCTATATCACCTTCAGGTCTCCATTCCACATCTATAGCTTTTAATCTTGTTGAAGAATTTAGCAGTAATAGAGAACTACCTGTAAACTCGTGTATAGTTTCTTCTGAAGGATCTGTTTCTGTTAAAACATTCCACTCAACAGACCAACCAGATGGTATTTTTAAAGGTTGAAAATTCATGTTAAAACTCAATTTTATTAGTCTTCAATCCTATTGTTTTGATTATAGTGTGGATAAGGAAGCTTATCAGGTGTTTCATATTTAAATTCAGATTTTTCTTCTCCAGTTAACCAATCTTTCCAACACCATTTTCCGTTTTTTTAAGGGCAAGCTTTGTTACACCATCAGCATCAAAATTTTTGTAATCTTCATAAGCACAAGGCACTGTTTGTTTTGCCTTATCGTA
>CBFHGY010000225.1:0-1536 GCA_965655465.1 Bacteroidia bacterium
ACAGAGTTCAAAGTTTCAACAATCCATCCCTCCGCATTGTATGCCGGAATAATTATGCTAACTGCAGGAACCTGATTCATGAATAATTTCCCTTCAAAACTAAAGGAATGACCCAATTATTCAAGAAATACGACCTAGAATAAGCGCAAATTTTAACTTAATTGCCAAATTGGTACAAAATATGACACCTTAAATGGCAAAAACAACCCCCGCATTTATCGTAATAAATTGCTTCAACGTATCTTCGTAGGGCACAAATTTTCAAACAGTGTCGGAAACACAACTTATAATACTTGCCGCCGGAAAAGCACGCTATAATTACTTTCCCCTTCACGGTACCACATCAAATACCATGGTGCCCATTAACGGAAAACCTATTATTTGGTGGATCCTAAATTCCCTAAAAAAAGACAATAATTTCTCCAACATTATCATTGTAGTCGATTCGAACGATAGGGTAACCCAACACTATCTTAAGCAACTCGAAACTCCTATTACCATTGCGCCTGTTCAAGATAGCAAAAGCATCTTGGAATCGCTTTATACCGGACTCCAAAAAACCGACAGCACAAAAAGCACCTCCATACTCCTTGGCGATACTCTATTTCTCGAAAAACTTAACACAGATAGAGACACACTTTATGTACATCCCGTTAAACAGGCCTCACGCTGGTGTGTCGTGCAAACAAATGACTCCGATCAAATAGAATCCCTTATCGATAAACCCGATTATCCAATTACCAATCCTCTGGCATTAAGCGGGTACTACCATTTTTCCAATACAGAAAACCTCGTAACTGCCACTTATAATTCTCTTTTAAAAGAAGAAAAAGAACTAAGTGCCGCCATAAATGATTATGCCAACACCAATCCTATTTTCATAAAAACATCTATCAATTGGCTTGATTTTGGCAATCCCGATAATATGGTGAGTTCCAAACACAAACTCTTACAAAGCCGCAGCTTTAACAGCGTATCCGTCAATACCCAAACCAATACCATCACCAAACGAAGCAAAAATACCTCCAAGCTAAAAGACGAACTCAATTGGTTTCGCTCCTTACCCCCAAAACTCTCGATTTTCACCCCAAGAGTCATAAACTTTGGCCAAGAAAATGATGAATTCTTTATCGAACAAGAATTCTATGGTTATTATACCCTTTCTGAGCTATACCTATTTTCTGATTTAGACAATGCCTATTGGGAAACCATAATAGAAAAAATATTAGAATCTTACCAACTTTTTAGAAATTTCACCCAGAATTCTAATAACGAATCTCTCACAGAAATCTATCACACCAAAACGAATAATAGAGTCCAACAACTCAAAAATCAGTCTGCCTTTTGGAACGATATATTAGAATCAAATAGTAGCATCCTAGTTAATAATAAAGACTACCTATCCTACAAATCACTTGAGAATTGGATCCATATTAAGACGGAAAAACTTTTAAATATTGACACCTTCTCTATAATCCATGGGGATCTTTGCTTCTCAAATATTCTATTTGATCTTAACGGACATATTGCCAAATT
>CBFHGY010000226.1:0-1479 GCA_965655465.1 Bacteroidia bacterium
ATGTTTTTTACGAAAGCTTGAGTTACAAAATCGAATCGCATTTTGATAATTTATCATTTTTAATGCAAAACGGATATCAGGTGTACGACCTGAATAGGTTAATGCAAGAATATAAAACACTGGGAGATTCTCATGTTTTTGCAGCCCACTTTTATGCTAAATTATTTACAAATCATTACATACGTTTAAATCAATTGGACCAGGCAAACTATTGGCAAAAGGAGGCTGCAATGCTCGATGAAAGGAATCAAAATCGCCTTGCCATGCTATCCAATTCCAATATTCAAATGGCCATTGAAAATGCAAAAATGCAGTTAGAGATTCGCCGAAAAAGATTTGATATTAATCTCAACAATCTTAAAAACGAACAGCTGCAAACGGCTAGTATTTTCATTATAATCACAGCGGCACTATTAATTTTAGTATATTTTCGAGCCAAGACTATTCAAGAGCGAAAATGGAAAGTACTCAAAATTCAAAACGAGATTTCTGCAAAAAGCATCGAAATAGCCCAAAAAAGTAATGAAAAAGGCAGAGAGTTGGTATTCAAATCACAAGCCTTATTTCAAAAATTGGAATCTATTAATGAAAATATAGCGCTATCGGTCTACAATGACCATCCTGTTTTAGTAAAATGCAAACACGATATTTTAAACCTGTTGAGGCTAAAACATCTTGAAAACGAGGGTGAACAAGAATTGGATTCGAACATTTACACGCAATACGCTTATTTGAAAACCAAATTTCGGTCATTAACTAATATTGGAGACAATGCTTATAAAATCATAGTTCACTCTGTCTTAAATAACGACCCAAAGGATATTAGCCATTTACTGAATTTAAACGTGCAATATGTGCGAAATGTGCGTTCTAAGGTGAAAAAAGAAATCGAGTTGGAAACTACTAATTTTAACCATTGGTCGGACTTAATTAGTATGTAAACTAAGAAGCCAATCCCATTTTCGACATTAATATTTGAATTCCCAACCGAGACACTTTTGTTTCACATCCATTTTTCATGACCAGTGTATTTCCATTGGTCAAATATTTTACGTGTTGCATGTGCACGGCATAGGAACGGTGTGTTCTCACAAAGAAATCTGGCAACATATCTAAAAATCGCTGTAGGGTTTTAGACACTACAAATACTTTTTGGTCCGTATGAACTTTAGTATACGCACCAAAGCCTTCAATGAAATTAATATCATTCAGTGAAACGAATGTGCGTTCATTTTTATCGTTGAGAATTATGTAGTTGCCGTATAATCGGTTCGTAGAAATTTGACTGATTCTATTTTTATAGGTATTTATGCAATCTTTCATACGAACATCTGTAATTGCCTCATTTATATAATCGCTTATATTCAAATCAGAATGGTTCTGGATAATAGACGAAGCAAAACCACCTGTAGCATCTAATATAATCACATACGCCGATTGGAATTGATTGCTGATAGACTTCAGCTCATCAAAACTCAA
>CBFHGY010000227.1:0-1446 GCA_965655465.1 Bacteroidia bacterium
AGGGAGGATTTACGTTAAGCCCATCACAGTTATGGAGAGAATTGAAAGTCGACATAACGGCGTCATGCTTTTTTGATGCGGATCAAGATGGCGATTTAGATTTATATGTAGCGATTGGAGGTGCCGAATTATCTTGGCCTAATGCGCTATACCGCCATCGTTTGTATTTAAATAATGGTTCGGGTATTTTTAGCGATGGTACCCAAAGATTGCCTAATGTAATTACCAGCAGCACAAGCGTTACATCGGCAGATTACGATCAAGATGGCGATATCGATTTATTTGTAAGTGGACGTTGCCTACCCGGAAATTATCCCAATATTGGTATTCGCAGTTATCTACTCAAAAATGAAAATGGCACTTTCATAGATGCGACCCAAGAGGACGCGCCTGCGCTTGTAATGCCTGGAATGATTTGTGAAGCTATATTTACCGATTACAATAACGACAATCAACCTGACTTAATGCTAGTGGGAGAATACACCCCCATTATTTTTATGAAAAACGTAAAGGGTAAATTTGAATTTGCTTCCAAAGAAACTCAAACCTTTGAATACTCTGGTTGGTTCAATAGTATATGTCAATTTGATATAGATAACGATGGAGATATGGATTATGTTGTTTCCAACAAAGGGGAAAACAGTTTTATCAAAGCCACTAAAAACGAACCTGTCCATGTATATTGGACCGACTTTGATGGAAATGGAAGAGGTGATTTCTTCATGAGTTATACACGTAATAATGAACAATATCCGCTGTATTCTTTAGATGAAATGGCACAAGTGATTCCTAAATATATGGGGAAAAAGTACACCACTTATTCATCTTTTGCTGGACAAACCATGTTAGACATTTTTGGAGAAAAGCTAAAAGAGAATCAAATGTTCGCAAATGAATTTAGACACTTAATGTTGATCAATAATGGTGGCGTATTTACCGTTTCCCCCTTACCCTTCGATGCACAAAGAGGTCCTTTAACAGGCATGCAAAGTACCGATATCAATCATGATGGCTATTTAGATCTTTTGGCTATTGGAAATAATCGATATACGCGAGATCAACACGGTCCTGATGATGCTCATAACGGTGTTGTATTAATCAATATGGGTGGAAAGGGCTTCCGTTTCGAGAACGGATTACAATCGGGTCTTCACATTCCTGGTGATGGTCGGGGAATGGCACTTTCACAATTTGGTGCCCAAACCAGAGTAATTTGCACACAGAATAACTCGAAAACCCTAGTCTTCAATTTATTTGGAAATACAAAGCGTGTTGCTATTCCAAAATCAGCAATTTCAGCCTTTGCGAAATTAAAAAATGGACAAGAACGCAAACTGTCCATTTATCAAGGCGGCGGTTATATGAGCAATATGTCGCCACATGTTATCGTAGACAAAAATGTAGATGAGGTATTTATTCAATACCCCGGCAAGGAAACCTTCGGCA
>CBFHGY010000228.1:0-1443 GCA_965655465.1 Bacteroidia bacterium
CTGTTTTAGGTCAGAATTTTAATCGAGCTTGGGAATTGATTGTGGTTAATGATGGTTCGGTTGACACCACATCTGATGTTGTGAGCAGCTGGAGTCGTTCGCATGAATTTGGGAATTGTAGTTTTCAATTTGTGGACTTACCCGAAAATAGGGGTGTTTCTAATTGTCGCAACAAAGGAATTGATTTAGCAAGAGGAGAATGGGTCATGTTTGTGGATTCGGATGATTTGCTGGATCTGGATTGTTTAAATGCTTTGCTTTTAGATTCGAATAGTCTTGATGGCGAAACGGAGATCATATTTTCTCCTGTTGATTTGACTCCGAATCCCCAAAAAAGGACGTTTGAACGTTGTAATTTCGAAAATCGAAATTATACAGGCAAGGAATTGTATAGTTTTTACCGGCCTCATCCGAAATTGGGTAAAACGGTAGACGTTTGTTTGGCGCATTTGTATCGAAGGGAATTTCTAAATCGGTTTGAATTGCGATTTACGGTGGGTATGAGTTTTTTAGAGGATGGCGAATTTATAGCGCGTGCTTTTGCTGTATCTAATAAGGCTAAATTACAATGGAATTCTTTTTATCAGTTGCGGGTTCATGCGGCTTCTACATCGCAACAACACACTATACATAATTACAAAGCGTTAGAAGGTCATTTTAAGGGAATTTCCTCGTTGAAAGTATTTAGTTTACGACATTATGGGGTTGAAAACGATGCTTTTTTACAGGGATTGATTATCAAATACTCGTTGTTGCCATATCAATCTTGCATTGGAGGTGTTTTTTTTGATTTGAAAAAGCATTTGTGGGTGCATCGGAATATGAAAGCGTTGGGTCATTATCCGATAGATACCAATTCCGGAAATCTATATTTGGTGATGTTGGCAAAATGGATGAATGTTTCGGTTTATTATTATTATTTCCGTTGGTGGTTGCGACTTTTGGCTATATCCTTGAGGGCTAAATTTAAGAAGAATTAATTTATGTTATTATTTAGCATTCCTGTACACGAAAAGCCGGAGGTTGTTTTAAATCAAATCGAGAACTTCAAATATTTCAATCCGAATAGTATTGTGGTATTGCATATTTCTTTGAGGATGTCGGTAGCGGATTATACTCGTTTAAAGGCACTTTTGGAGGATTTGGATTATGTTTACATTAATCCGATTCGACTTCAAACGGGATGGGCAGATGGAACATTGTTTAAGGCGCATTTGGAGAATATGCGATTTGCACTTCGGGAGGATCTTATGTTTTCTCATTTTTGTTTACACGCATCGAATGAAATGTTCGTAAAAAGCGGATTAGAGGATTGGGTTAAGGGTTTTGATGCTGGATTTGATCAGGTGAATGAAGGCAAAAATAATCCGGTATATCAGCAAATTGGTCATTTCAAGAAGGATATTATTAGTTCTCGAATTCTTCGGCGGAACAGTTTAAAAA
>CBFHGY010000229.1:0-1432 GCA_965655465.1 Bacteroidia bacterium
AATCTGCTTGAGCGAGATAAGATTTATATTCTTCGTTTTTTCTTGCTAGCCCTCGTGATATAGACCATAATCCCGAAGCATCAAGGTTTTCATACATAAAGGATGCGTCCGAATATAGGCGAACCAATCTACCGTTACCGTCAAGAAATGGGTGTATCCATGCGAGTCTATGGTGGGAAGCCGCAATAGATATAATCCGTTTTGTTCTAGACTTGTTTGTACCGCTTTTGGGGTTGTAGAACTCCTCAAATCTTTTTGTAAAAACTTCTAGTTTCCCAGAATATGGAGCGACATGCCTACCCACTTCTACTTCACATTCCCGGAATTTACCCGGAACAACAATTTTAATATCTCCGTGTTTTGACTTGACTTCTTTAAAAGTATCAGGAAGGTGGTCGTAGAACCTTTTATGAATCGATTTTAAGTAGTTTATTGATGAAGGAATAATTTCATTAGCATCATTTTTTATTTCTTCCGCAATGATTTTATGTAGCTGGATATGGGCATAAGCTTCTAATTGTAAGTCTCGTTTAGTCTTATCGCCTGAATAATCATTTTTCAAAGCGCGTTCAATATCAATAGGATGGGTATCGTGTCCTTCGATCAAATTTGAATAATAACTATTCATGGGACGGAGAAACGATGCAATAGCTTTTCTTGTGTCGCTATTTGTAGTTCCAGACAATGCCCCCGCTTTTCTTACCAATGTTATCGCAAGATCCTCCAACTCACCTGATTTATCCTCAGGAAACAATGGCTCCATTGTATCGGGAGTCATGTAATATCTTATCCTGTCAACCATTATCATACAAATATATAAAAACAAAGCGGATATTCCGATGGTTTTATATGGCGGGGGGGCGGAGTATATTCCGGTAGTTGAATTATCCTTTATTATGTTGTTATATATATGTTTTTATGTTTTTGTTTCGCATTTATTCCGATGGTTATTCCGATGGTTAATCCGGCACTTATTCCGGTGGTTAAACCGGTGGTTATTTTCCGTTAAACTTCCCCCTTAATAGGATAGAATACAATTTGAAAATGGTTTGGGAAGAGGTCAGGAAGAGGTCACAATCCGACTATTTTTTCTTTGGAAACGTACTCTTTTTGGGGGAGCTTACAAAATGATCATAGAAATAATCAACGTATATTTTTTAAATAATCTAGGCTTCATGTTTTAAATACTGCGCAAGCTTAAACAATCCAATCCAAACAACCTTTGATATATATATGTAATATTAACGCATTATTTATGATGTCAAATTATTGTTTCAATGTTTCAACTCGCACATTCTTATTGAACTTCCAACTCCTTCAGGCGATTTCCAATAGCCATCCTTCCGGAATCAGACCTTCAAAAAAGGATAAGAGACGTTTGTATTTATAAAAAAACAAAGATGAAAGGGATATACGTGTGGGTTGAAAAATG
>CBFHGY010000230.1:0-1413 GCA_965655465.1 Bacteroidia bacterium
TTTAATAATGAGCGAAAAGGAGATTTGATTTCTAGAATGAGTAACGATATCAAGGAAATTGAATTTGCGTTGATGGTTTCTCTTGAAGCGCTGTATTTTCAGCCTTTGAATATTCTGATTTTTATGATCGCCTTGGTGGTGCTATCAGCCAAGTTAACCTTGTATATCTTATTATTTTTACCCATAACAGCGCTAATTATCGGCGTAATTGGCAGATCATTGAGAAAAAAGAGCACCAAAAACCAGGCCTTAATGGGTCAGGTTATGAGTTCATTTGAAGAAACTTTAGGCGGCATTCGTATCATTAAAGCATTTAATGCCTCAAAGTTCTTCTTTAAACGCTACAGCGAACAAGACCAGGAGTATACCCGTAATAATATTTCAGTGCAACGCCGTTACGATTTATCATCCCCAGTGAGTGAAACAGTGGGTATTTCAGTGTCGGCCTTGTTATTATGGTTGGGGGGGGGAATGGTTTTCCGTAAAGAGTTGGACCCAGAGTTTTTCTTGGGGTATTTTGCCATTTTCAGCCAATTAATTCCTCCGTTTAAGGCGTTTTCAAATGCCTTGTATGCTGCGCAAAAAGGGATGGCGAGTTTGGAACGTATTCAAGAATTGGTAACTGCTCCCGTTGTTGTGGCCGATCCGATTATTGCCAAAGAAGCAACTTTCAAACACAATTTGAGCTTTAACAATGTGGGATTTTCCTATTTAGATGGACATGCGGTACTGAAAAATATCAACTTGGAAATAAAAAAGGGAGAAACCATTGCCTTGGTTGGTCCATCAGGAGCTGGAAAAACCACATTAACCGATTTAGTGGCCCGGTTTTATGATGTGAGTTTAGGGAGTATCACCTTAGATGGTGTTGATATTCGCGAGTTCCATCAAGAAGATTTGAGGCAGTTAATTGGCATTGTAAGTCAAGAAAGCATTTTATTCAATGACAGTATCAAGAATAATATTGGTTTGGGCAAGCCCGAATTGTTGCAGTCTCAAATTGAGGAAGCTGCGCATGCTGCTTTCGCCCATGATTTTATTTTAGATCAGGAGAAGGGATATGATACGGTTATTGGGGAGCGCGGTGGAAAGTTGTCTGGTGGACAAAAACAACGTTTATCGATTGCGCGTGCTTTACTCAAAGATCCTCAGATTTTAATTCTCGACGAGGCTACTTCGGCACTTGACAGTCAGAGCGAGAAAGCGGTGCAACAAGCCTTAGAAACGCTTATGACGAACCGTACAAGCATTATCATCGCCCATCGCTTGAGTACGGTGATGCATGCCGATAAAATCGTGGTTATGGATCGCGGTGAGATTGTAGAAATAGGTACCCATCAAGAATTAATTGCCAATAAGAAACTGTATTATAGTTTGATTCAATTGCAAGAATTACATGCCTAGATTTTTTCG
>CBFHGY010000231.1:0-1380 GCA_965655465.1 Bacteroidia bacterium
AGATCCCAGCCAACGATAGGTTAAGAAACCACCCACCAGATGTGAGGCTTCTGCTATAGAAAACAGTCCGAATAGCATCACCCACAGGAGTACAACTTTATGTTTGATCAGGGCTTTCAAATTCTCCACTAAAATAGACAATTATTGTGCCTATTTTAAGTAAAGTCACGTCATTTTTCCGAAAAAAACTATTTTCGCGGTATGCATTACAAACCTGATTGCCTGCATTTTCTGGGACACATCCCTTGCAAACCCCATAAAACGCATGGTTATCATTGCGATACGTGTCCGCAATACACCCAAATTGAGAAGCGCATTCTCATTATAAAGCTTGGGGCAATGGGAGATGTAATTCGAACAACACCCTTAATTACCCGATATAAGGAATTGTATCCAAATGCCAAATTTACATGGATTACCCTTTTTCCAGATATACTGCCAAAAGGGCAGATTCATGAAATCTATAAATTAAGCACAGAAGCGGTGTTATACGTGAGCAATACCTCTTGGGATATTGCCATTAATTTGGATAAAGAAAAAGAGGCTTCTGCCCTTTTGAAGATGGTCGAAGCCAAGGAAAAATACGGGTACATTTTAAAAGATGGTGCCACGCAGCCCGTAAATAATTTGGCACAACACAAGTTCGATACGGGACTATTCGACGATGTGAGCCAAGCCAATACTAAAAATTACTGCACTGAAATCTTTGAATTATGCGGTATGGAATATCGGGGTGAGCCGTATTTATTAGATAATCATGCCGATAAGGGATTTACATGGGAGCTTCCCAAAGATAAAAAAATCATTGGATTAAATACGGGTTGTGGCGATAGATGGACGACGCGATTATGGAGCATTGAAAAGTGGGTAGAATTGGCGAGAATGATCCAAGATGCGGGTTATCACCCGATTCTTTTAGGGGGAAGTCAGGAACACGAGCGCAACTTGGAAATCCAGAATGGCAGCGGCGCGGCTTATTTGGGTAATTTCGCATTAAACAAGTTCATAAATTTGATTGACCATTGCGATGCGGTGGTAACTCAGGTAACCATGGGGATGCATTTAACCTTGGGATTGGGCAAGCGTATTGTATTGATGAACAATATTTTCAATCCACATGAATTCGATTTATTTGGCAAGGGTGAAATCATACAGCCACCGAAGCCTTGTGCATGTTTTTACTTGGGTCAATGCAAGACAGGCATTTCGTGCATGGAGGAATTGAAGCCGGATGCGGTTTTTGCATCCTTGGAGCGGGTATTAGAAAAATAATTTTTTCATTTGCGTATATTCGAGGGAACGCTTATTTTTGCACCCTCAAATGGCGAGGTAGCTCAGGTGGTTAGAGCGCAGGATTCATAACCCTGAGGTCGGGGGTTC
>CBFHGY010000232.1:0-1363 GCA_965655465.1 Bacteroidia bacterium
TTTCCTCTTGCAGGGCTTGTTCGGTTTGGTTGATGGCATCTTGAATGCCTTGTAGGGAGTCATTCAATTTGTCTTTGAAGGCGTTAATGATTTCGGTTTTGGAAGGCATTGGGGTCAAAAATACGTTGAGATTTTGATAAAATATTTTGAACTTCATCTAGCAGATTCGTTTAATTCGATGTAATTATTGGTATTTATCGATTTTACTCAAAATAACTGTCTGTTTAATAAATAAATCAAAGATTTAAAGTCACTTTAATTAATTTCGAAGCGTGTTATTCAACTCGCTCGACTTTGCCCTATTCTTGCCGATTGTATTTATACTCTACTGGTTCGTTTTCCAGAAAAGTCTGAAATGGCAGAATGCCCTGGTCTTTGTAGCGAGTTATGTTTTTTACGGTTGGTGGGACTGGCGCTTTCTGTCGCTAATATTATTCAGCACCCTCGTGGATTTCTTCGTAGGAGTCGGATTGTCGAATCAAGAAAATCCTTTCAAACGCAAGATATTATTGTGGACGTCTATTGCCGTGAACCTAGGCTTTCTAGGATTCTTCAAGTATTATAATTTCTTCCTCGATAATTTCGTTAAGGCTTTTTCTTTCTTGGGAAGCCCTATTGACATCCAAGGTCTCGATATTGTTCTTCCTGTTGGAATCAGTTTTTACACCTTCCAAACGATGAGCTATTCCATCGACGTGTATAAACGGAAATTAGAACCAACCAAGGATTTTATTGCGTTCAGTGCATTTGTGAGTTTCTTTCCGCAGCTGGTGGCAGGACCTATTGAGCGGGCCACGAATTTATTGCCGCAATTTTATACGAAACGCATTTTTGATTATAGTAAAGCGGTAGACGGGTGCAGGCAGATTCTCTGGGGATTGTTTAAGAAGATCGTCATTGCCGATAACTGTGCGGGCTTCGTGGAGACTATTTTTACAGGATACCAAGATTACAATGGGGCTACTTTGTTCTTAGGTGCAGTATTTTTCGCTTTTCAGATATATGGAGACTTTTCTGGGTATTCAGATATTGCTATAGGTACTTCGAGATTGTTTGGATTTACGTTAATGCAAAATTTTGCATTCCCCTATTTCTCCAGAGACATGGCCGAATTTTGGCGCCGCTGGCATATTTCCCTTTCTACTTGGTTCCGAGATTATTTATACATTCCATTAGGGGGAAGTAAAGGTGGAAAATGGCAACAGATTCGTAATACCTTTATCATTTTCATTGTAAGTGGATTTTGGCATGGTGCCAGCTGGACATTTGTGGCGTGGGGAGCAATTAATGCCGCGTACTTCTTGCCTTTGTTAATAATCGGCAAAAATCGCAAGAATCTGGATGTCGTAGCCCAAGATAGATG
>CBFHGY010000233.1:0-1107 GCA_965655465.1 Bacteroidia bacterium
TAGTTATGCGCCGATTGAAGGCTGTGATTTTGTTTCAAAACGAGGGTATTTTTATTTATATGAAAGACCGTTTTTAGAAACCTTTCTGATGAGGCAAACGGTACATTATGATTTAGCCATTTGGTCGGCCTCGAAAGCAGATTATGTCCGTTGGATCATACGAAACACAGCCCTAAAAAAGTTTGATTTTGTATTCATTAATACCCGTAAAAATTGCAAAACACAATTAGACGCCATGGGCAGACCAAAATACTTCAAGATATTAACAGAAGATATGTTGAATTATAAAAGGGTACGTTTTTTAGACGATACCCCTGCTTGTATCGTACCGATAGAAATTGCCGAGAAAGTACCGGAGTACTGGGGAGAGGCAGGAGATTGTTTTTTGCGAGATTGGGGGTAAGTGGGGGTGTTACAATTAAGGGAATAATAATATTAAAATTCGGGTAAAATCATTAATTTCGTTTAAATAGATACGTTATATGGAAATAAAAAATCAAAAAAACTTAGAAGTTTTCAAAGTTAACCATGCCCAGTACAAGAAATGGACTGGTATAAATGCTTTAGATTGGGGCCGATATATAAATCCCAAACTTTCCGGTAATATACTTAATAAAAAACTAACCAGAGATGATTTGTTCAATAAAGAATTTACAGATCAATTGACAGATGTTGAATTTTCAATTGCTATCTTATCTTGGGGAGGAATGAACAGAGAACACGGTCTCTCACTTTTTAAGGAATCTGAATGGCTGGAATTGATAAGTATGATTCGCAGCGGGAAAATAGAAAGTCGGTCAATTGCATATGAGAAGTTTCACAAGCTCCGGAAACAAAATAAATTATCGGGTATGGGTCCTGCCTATTTCACTAAATTGATCTGTTTTTTAAATCCGAATCTATACGGATATATCATGGATCAATGGACTTCTAAATCAGTAAATATTTTAATGAATGAAAATATCGTAAAGTTGACGCGTGCTGGTTTTGTTGACTCTACTAAGAACGACGAAAAGACTTACCGTGTTTTTTGTGAAGTTATTGATGAATTAGCAAGTGAAATGAATATGAGGGGCATAGATGTCGAGGAAGCCCTTTTCAGTAGTG
>CBFHGY010000233.1:1117-1355 GCA_965655465.1 Bacteroidia bacterium
TCTGATAAATTAGCGTCTAAAATGGCCAATGAATTGGATTTAATGTCTTACGATGAAGTCATAGGGGATATTGGAGGTAATAAGTTAACAATTGACACTCTAGCTTTCAGGTCGAAATTCAACTTGTATTCTGTCGATAATGAAATTGTAATAGAGTTGAGTTCAGGGAAAAGATATAACATTGGGCGAGAAACATGGGCTTTAGTGCTCGAACGGATTCAAGAATTACCTGTCGATG
>CBFHGY010000234.1:0-1348 GCA_965655465.1 Bacteroidia bacterium
TGTCCTAATTCATGCAAAGCTAATTTAAACAACTTCTCTTCCCGGTTCTTGCCTCTCAGTCGGAAAGTCGAAACTATGCAGGATTTACCAGGACAAAAACCCAAACCCATAATCCCCCAATCCGCATAAACACCTTTTGTTGTGCTAATATCTTTATTTGTTATCCCAATGATAAGTTGATTTCCACTTGACAACCTGGACAAATACCGAATCAACGAATCTGCTCGATAGCGTGTTTTTGCCTTATTAAATGCTTTTGCTGGTAATTTAAGTGTTTTTTTCACTCGAACTTGTCCAGAATAAACAGATTGAATTTTTTCAACAATCGTCTGAACCGTGGACCCGGGAATACCAGAAAATGGCTGTATTAAAATCTCAACGCTATGATCTATTTTTCTACTAACTATTTGACTTACATAACCTTTAACATGTTCTGATGCTGAGGGAGATTCCGAACAACTGAAAAATAATACAAAAATAACAAAACTAAAAAATCTAAATTTCATAGAAAATATTTTATAAAAACAAACATAGCCAAACTCAACTTGTAAGCTCCCCCGTTTGAGTACATTTCAAAAATAGACATTTTCATTTGTTTTCTGTTTCGTTTGTTACTCTGTTTACATGGGCGAAATGGAGCGAAGGCGTAGCCGAAGCGGAATGCAGCCCATGTAAAGGATTTGATTTTTTGCGGTAATTGACGGGCGACAACCCATCTAGTGCATCGTGAGGTCTATGATGATTATAATCGTCTACCCAAATTTGAGTTTGTTCTCGGACGTCTTCCAGTGTATTAAATAGATATGCGTTTAAAACACCTTGGCGATAGGATCGATTGAAGCGCTCAATAAATGCATTTTGAGTGGGCTTGCCGGGTTGGATGTATTTAAATTCAATGTCAAGAGAATCACTCCAATCTTTGGCGAGTTTGGCAATTAATTCAGGACCATTATCCATTCGGATTTTTTCAGGTTTACCGTATCTCGCAACTAAATGATTCAGCACCCAAACCATTCTACTGCTTTTCAGCGAATAGTCTGATTCAATAAATAAAACCTCTCTATTATAATCATCAATCACGTTAAAAGTACGGAACTTCCGTCCCGTTGTGAGTACATCATGCATAAAGTCAATGCTCCATGTATGTGTGAAGTGAGTTGGAATCACCAAAGGCTCTTTTACTCGTTCCGGCAATCGCTTTTTAACCTTTCGTCTTAAAGGCAAACCTATCTTCTTGTAAACCCTGTGCAAACGCTTATGATTAATCTGTTTATAATACTCCCCAGTTGTTGGACCAAAAGGTTAGTGATGCTAAGTTAATATTTTGTGCTGTATTAGGCAGCATTTT
>CBFHGY010000235.1:0-1333 GCA_965655465.1 Bacteroidia bacterium
TAAATAAGCCAGAGTCAAATATAGATTCGTCTCAGGATTTATCCCAGGGTTTCAACCCTCGGTCTAAGCCCCAGGGTTTTGCCCCAGGGTTTTAACCCTGGGATCCTAAATCCCGGCAATATGCTCCAACAAACCCCCTCCGGCCTTTACTGCGAAATCGGCGATTTCTTCATCGATCCAGTAAAGGCCGTGAATAGGGCCCTCATTACCCATGCCCACGCCGACCATTCCCGGTACGGCATGAATGCCTACCTTTCGCACCACTTCAACGAAGGCGTAATGCGAAAGCGCCTCGGCGATTCCATCGCATTCCAAGGTATAAATTACAACGAAACCATTAATATAAACGGCGTAAAGGTATCGTTCCATCCCGCCGGACATATACCAGGAAGCGCCCAAATCCGCCTCGAACACAAAGGCGATGTATGGGTCGTAACCGGCGACTATAAATGCAACGACGACGGCATTTCCACGCCATTCGAACCCGTAAAATGTCGGGTTTTCTACACCGAAAGCACCTTTGCACTTCCCGTTTTTCATTGGGGGAAACAGGAGAACGTCTTTGCCGAAATTCATGACTATTGGCGCGAATGCGCGTCTCGCGGCGAACACCTCATACTCCAAGCCTATTCATTAGGGAAAGCACAGCGACTCCTCAATAACCTCGACCGAAGCATAGGTCCGGTTTATTGTCATGCCGCCATTAATGAAATGAATCTGGCGCTTAAAACCTCCGGCGCCCTGCACAAAGCAAAAACCGACTTTTGGAATTATCAATTATTGAGCGAACTATCTTATAAGACAACCAAAACACGCTCAAAAACACCTCAAATACTTTCTGATCCTGAAGCGATATCACTTCCTCAAGAAAAAAAATTCGAAACGAACATCAACAGGTCAATACTAGATATTACCGAAAAAAATTCGCTTCGATTAACCCTTGATAGTTCGGAACCAGGTTTAATAATTTCCCCGGCATCCGGCATTACAGACGCCCTCCTGAAAAAGCTCAAGCACTACCGCATCGCCCAATGCTCCGGATGGATCGCCATCCGCGGCCGCCAACGCTGGGAAAACCTAGACCGCGGATTTGTCCTCAGCGATCACGCCGACTGGAAAGAACTCTTGTGGGCCTGCAAAGAAACAGGCGCAGAAGATATTCGGCCTGTGCACGGGTATACGGAGGTGTTAAAACGTTGGGTGGAGGAAAAAAGAAAACCAAACGAGCGAAGCTAGTCTCATACGACCGCAGAGATTCACATACGAACAAAGTGCGTATCCCACGAGGCGCCAGCCGAGTATCCCGCAACCGCAGGGAGTATCAAACTACTTA
>CBFHGY010000236.1:0-1331 GCA_965655465.1 Bacteroidia bacterium
AAGACGGAATAGTAGTAATCAAAAAAGGAGCTGTAATACCTTCTGGATTTACCTTATAAACTATGGCAAACACAATAGTATTTAGTCTTTTTACTGACTTTGACATCAATCTTTTTAAAAGCGGAAAACACTATCGATTGTACGAAAAAATGGGTTCACACATCACGACTGTTGATGGTGTAAAAGGAACCTATTTTGCCGTTTGGGCTCCTTCTGCACAGCAAGTTTCTGTAGTTGGAGATTTCAATCATTGGACTGATGGTGAATACAAATTAAACGTGCGTTGGGATTCTTCTGGAATTTGGGAAGGTTTTATTCCGCATGTTGGAAAAGGAAATCTTTACAAATATAAAATTCATTCCAACATCAATAATGTCATTACTGAAAAAGCTGATCCTTATGCAAGAAGATGCGAACATCCTCCAAAAACAGCTTCTGTAATTTGGGAGGACAATTACAAATGGGAAGACTCCGATTGGCTTAAAAACAGAAAAACACACAATGCTTTAGATGCACCCTATTCTGTTTATGAAATGCATTTGGGTTCTTGGAAAAAAGTAATTGAAGAAAATCGTTCACTTTCTTATTTTGAATTGGCAACCGATTTAGTCAACTATTTAAAAGAAATGAATTATACCCATGTAGAGTTAATGCCTATAATGGAGTATCCTTATGATCCGTCTTGGGGTTATCAAATAACAGGCTACTTTGCTCCTACTTCACGATTTGGCTACCCAGAAGAATTCAAATATTTAATAGATAAATTACATCAAAACGGCATCGGAATAATTTTGGATTGGGTTCCTTCTCATTTTCCTGAAGATGCTCATGGTTTAGGCTTATTTGATGGTTCTCACTTATACGAACATCCAGACAGGAAAAAAGGGTATCACCAAGATTGGAAGAGTTTAATTTTTAATTATGGTCGCAATGAAGTACGTTCATTTTTAATTAGCAATGCTCTTTTTTGGTTGGAACAATATCACATTGATGGATTACGTGTGGATGCAGTTGCTTCCATGTTATATTTAGATTATTCTCGTGAAGACGGTGAATGGGAACCGAACGAGTTTGGAGGCAATGAAAATTTAGATACGATTTCGTTCTTAAAAGAATTGAATGTTGAAATTTATAAATCTTTTCCAGATGTGCAAACAATTGCTGAAGAATCTACTGCTTTTAGTGGTGTTTCAAAACCTGTATTTTTAGGTGGTTTAGGTTTTGGAATGAAATGGATGATGGGTTGGATGCACGATACATTGGAATATTTTCAAAAGGATTCTATCTATAGAAAATACCACCAAAATGAAATCACTTTTAGTTTAGCTTAT
>CBFHGY010000237.1:0-1268 GCA_965655465.1 Bacteroidia bacterium
AAAATTCTTTGCAAAACCTAAGGCTAAAACACTTGCCAAAGACCCTGTTTTCCAAATTGTGAATGAATATTTAAATGTTTTGAGAGTAGATCTTGCTCCGCGTTTGGCTATGGCAAATTCTAATCTTAGTCGCGCTGAACGTTTGTTTTTGGCAGCTAAAGCAGAAATGTATCCCGATAAAACCGTTGCCCCTGATGCAAACGCAACTATGCGTTTGAGCTACGGAACGGTAAAAAGTTACCATGCAAAAGATGCGGTAAAATTTAGCTATTACACGACTTCTAAAGGAATTTTAGAAAAATACATTCCTGGTGATTTTGAATTTGATGCACCAGAAACCTTGATTGATTTGGTAAAAAAGAAAGACTTTGGTCAATATAAGGATGCCCAAACAGGTGAACTTCACACGTGTTTCCTAAGTGATAACGATATCACTGGCGGAAACAGCGGAAGTCCTGTTATAAACGGAAACGGCGAACTTATTGGTATTGCATTCGATGGAAACTGGGAAGCCATTGCATCCGATTTCGGATTCATGCCAGAGGTTCAAAGAACCATTTCTGTAGATATTCGCTACGTATTATTCATCGTAGACAAACTAGGAGGCGCCAGCAATATTATTAATGAGTTAACACTTGTTAAATAGTTGATAGACTAGAGTTTAGAGATGAGAGTGTTTAGACTCTAATCTCTCACCCCTAGACTCTCACCTCTAAACTCTAGACTCTAAACTCTAGACTCTAAACAATTGCTAAAACAAACCCCTTCCGGCCTTTACTGCGAAATCGGCGACTTCTTCATCGATCCCGTAAAGGCCGTGAATAGGGCGCTGATTACCCATGCCCATGCCGATCATTCCCGTCATGGCATGAATGCCTACCTGTCGCACCACTTCAACGAAGGAGTGATGCGAAAGCGCCTCGGCGATTCTATCGCATTTCAAGGCATAAATTACAACGAAACCATTTATATCAACGGCGTAAAAGTATCTTTTCATCCCGCAGGACATATCCCTGGTAGCGCCCAAATTCGCCTCGAACACAAAGGCGACGTATGGGTAGTAAGTGGTGATTATAAATGCAATGACGACAAACTTAGCACGCCCTTTGAACCCGTTAAATGTCGCGTATTCTTTACCGAAAGCACCTTTGCACTTCCTGTCTTTAATTGGGGGAAACAGGAGAACGTGTTTGCAGAAATTCATCAATACTGGCGCGAATGCAGAGATCGCGGCGAACACCTCATTCTCTTTGCATATTCTCTGGGTA
>CBFHGY010000238.1:0-1264 GCA_965655465.1 Bacteroidia bacterium
GACAAAAAGCATTACACCTTTTGTAAATGATAAAATTGAGGGAGTTTATAATGAATATTATGAAGATGGTACTTTAAAGTCATTTATGGAATACGAGAATGATGTACATAACGGTATATACAAAGAATATCATAAAAATGGGGAGCTTCATCATATAGGGAGTAATGCAAATGGGAAACCAGAAGGTATTTGGAAGTATTTTTATGATAATGGCTCACTGGGAGTTGAAGTAGTCTATAAAAATGGAGAAGTAGTTTCTGAAAAAAAATACAAGCGAGAAGAAACGTCTTATAATGAAAATGATTCTGATATTTTTGGATCTTTGGGGAATAGCTCTTCAAGTGCTAGTTCCACAAGTTCAAGACGTTCCGCAGAAGAAATTGAAAAATCTGGCTTGTTGAGCGTAAAAGACTTGCAGGATTACGAAATAAATCACATAGAAAGCAATTATAGTTATTTAGGAGAGTCTAATCAGGTTTTGGATTTTAATATTTATACAGATTCCGAGACCAAAAAACTATTCTTTAAAATAAAACACGTAGTAACTTTTTATGATTTTGCAGAAACCCAAGTTAGTTTTTCAGACGTAACATCCATAAGTTTAAAAAACGACAAAATATACCTTGATATTAAGGATGACAAGATTTATTTTAGAAATGGCGATCACGATACTGGCTGGAATGCATGGGAAGTAGATGGTGGTAATTATTTGGAAATTCTAATTAATGACGAGACTAAACGTAAGGAATTGTATGATAGTTTTAAATATTTGGTAGACCACCCCTATAAGAAATAAGATTAATAAGTATGAAAAATTTAATACTATTTATTTTGTTCTGTGGATATAATATACTTACTGCCCAAGAAGTCCCGGACAAACAAATCCTTAAACACCTCAAAGCTAAAAAAATCGAATGGATATCAAAGCCAGATGATTTGGCTAAAGTATTGATGAAATCCACAAAAAATTGGGGTGTTTATCGCATTGAAGCTTATGAACATTCAGACGAGGAGGTTGAAAAATTACTTGTAGATAAGATTGAAATAAACTACGAAGAGCTTGTTGCACCCAAATTTGATTCTATAGGCTGGTTTAAAGATATGGAACCTTTCATCATTGTTAAGAATAACAAAAAGTATGGTATCCTAATGAATCCTTATGAAGTACATGATTCTGTAGATAAAGCAAATTATACATATGATGCTGTTAAAATTATAGAAACCGATGATAGATATTATTCACTTGTGCAGCAAAATAAAAAAT
>CBFHGY010000239.1:0-1262 GCA_965655465.1 Bacteroidia bacterium
GTAGCCCATGCCGACTTAGTGGTTGAAGCTGCTACCGAAAACGTAGAAATCAAGTTGCAACTGTTCCGCGATTTAGATGCGTTCGCTCCAGAGGCCTGCATCCTAGCCTCTAATACCTCTTCTATTAGCATCACCAAAATTGCATCGGTAACCCAAAGACCCGAACAAGTTATTGGAATGCACTTCATGAATCCCGTGCCCGTTATGAAGCTCGTGGAAATCATTGAAGGATTCAAAACCGATAAAAACATCACCGAAAGCATTGTGGAGCTTTCTAAAGAATTAGGAAAAGTGCCCGCCTTAACACAAGATTATCCTGGATTTATAGCCAATCGCATCTTGATGCCTATGATTAACGAAGCCATTATTTCCTTGCACGAAGGCGTTGCTGGCGTAACCGAAATAGACACCATCATGAAATTGGGAATGGCACATCCGATGGGACCTTTACAACTGGCCGATTTTATTGGTTTGGATGTGTGCTTGGCTATTTTGAACGTGCTTTACGACGGACTCGGAAATACCAAATACGCCCCATGTCCGCTATTGGTTAATATGGTAACCTCTGGCGATTTAGGCGTAAAAAGCGGTCGTGGTTTCTATGATTACAGCCACGGAACTAAAGAGTTAATTGTTGCTCCGAATTTTCTATAATCGCAAATAATTACGGGTGAATTATTTGCGAAAAACCCAAACCCGGTTTTCGCGAATTTCATTCCATGCTTGAACGGTAAAACCAAAAGATTGGAGCTCCGCTCCAATCTTTTGGAATTCTTTTTCTTCCAACATCGTATTCAAAACCCCTACACCATTGTGAGTCAATAACTTTTTTACATGCTGCTAAAACGCATCGTTCCAAACGGGCTGCTTTTGATTCACGAAAAGGTCAATAATAAGGGTATCGTATTCCCACTCTTGTTTCACCGCTCGCTCCACATAGTGAAACGCATCTTCATTCAAAATTTTAACCTCCTTCTTATAAAAATATTTCTCGGTTAAAGCCACTACCTCTGAGTCCAATTCTACCCCTACTATTTGGGCCTCTGGATTGATTTCGTCGTGAATGATTTGAACGGCGCTGCCCCCACCGTATCCCAAAATCAATACCTGATCAAAAGGGTAACGGCGTTCTTTAAGCTTCCCCAGAACAGAAGGTGGTTGCCATCGATGCCGATGAAAATTTCACCCAAGAACTCAAGGGACCCGAAATTTGCGAGTACCTTTCTTTGCATAAATCGCAACACTATCAAGGCAATTTAGAT
>CBFHGY010000240.1:0-1236 GCA_965655465.1 Bacteroidia bacterium
GGTCAATTTTCGAATTCCCGATCTTCAGGCCTATTATAAAGTGCGCACGGATTTGACCCACTATCGCTTTGATTCTCAAGTGATGGAAGATCTGATACGCTTGAATTTGAGGTATTTAGACGAAGACCGTAGACTGAATCGATATCGCTTATTTCAACAGACCGCAAGTTTCATTTGGGAATATAAACCTAGCGCCGCCGGTCCGTTTGCCCGCAGCGTCCGTATTTTTCAGGAATCGCCGAATCCCACCATTATCCAAGGGTGCTTCAAGTTGTTTCAGCGTGTAAGTACCGATAAATTTGACCTTTTATTCCGCACCCAAAGTAAAAGTCCGTTTTGGGATCTCATAGAAATACTGATTCGGGTACCGCTGTCTGATATTCAGTGGGAATGGGTTTTGAATAACGCCGCCGCCAATTCTCACGTACGGATATTGGTGGAACAGACTTCCCACAAGAATAAAAACGTTGCTAATTGGATTCAACAGAATTGGAATCAGGAATTCGCTTCGGTTCAACGGGCGCGATATGCGGCTCATTTGATAGATTGGGATCCTGATTTTGAACTTTCGGAGGAAACGCTTGTTCAAGATTGTGATGTTTTGAACGCCATGGATCAAGCGTATATCGATGCCAAGATTCAGGAGTACAACGAGGAGGAAATCATGCGCGAGGTTGAGAATAATTTGAATATATATCCTCTTTGGGATTCGGACAGGACTGACGAAAAAGATCCTTCGGGCAACGCATTCCACAAAGATGATATATTCGGAGTTCATGACGATTTAGGTAATAGCACTTGGACGCGGATGGGCTCGGATGATAAGTTTGAAAATGAAAAGTTAAAAGGGCAAAATGATTTCTTTGGAACTTCCTATTCCGAACGATTTGGTCGACAAGAGGCGTCGAAATTTACGGGTTTTGATAAGCCTTATTGTTTTCTTCCGCATACAAAACGCCTGTATTCCATCCCTCAAAAAGATGAAAAAACGGGGCAAGTATCGTTTCCGGATTTTAAAAAGGGTAGGGAATTGCTATTGGAAAATGGGGAGCAGTACCGGTGTAAATACAATTTATGGGCTATTGCGGAATCGCGTCTCGCGAAGGCCGAAAAGTTCAAACGTATGAAGCCATTTTATCGAGAAGATTTGATTTATACATGGATTCACATTGCAAAATTGAAGCAGATTCCGGCGATGCTGAAATGGGTTCTGAAATAGGAATGGGCGGATTCAGG
>CBFHGY010000241.1:0-1217 GCA_965655465.1 Bacteroidia bacterium
AGCACGCTTACGCGATGAGGTAGATATGCTGAAGCAGAAGATTAAAGAGGCGGTGTAGGTGGGCTCGTTTTGAGTTTTTTCTATAGATTATATATTTTAAGGTGATTCTGGTAGTATATTTAAAAGTTTTGTTCTTAATATATTATTAATTATTCTTCAACCAGTTTGCTAAGCTTTGGGTGTACGATGCACTTCCTATAACATTCATATGGTCAGGATCGTACATCAATGAATCAGCATAGGTATTGGGTGATAAACTGAAATATTTAAAATTTAAATTTGAGTTATTCAATAGAGAGGTTGTTTTCTGTTTAATGTCTTTAGGTACATTCACATAATAATCGTAAGATACTGGGGTAAAAGCTAGGATTAGTATTTTATTATAATCATCACATAACTCTGAAATCTTTGATAAATATTTTTTGCTTTTTAAAGAGAACTTTTGTTGATCTCCGTTAAAATAGTAATGTCGGTTTATCGTGCGATTTATTGAAGTGGTATCTCCATCAAAAACAACATTTAGACCTTTAAAATTATCAATCCAAGGGGCTGTCTTATCTTCTGTTCTAAAATAATTTAAAAATACATTTGGGTTTAGTATATAGGATTTAAATATAACATTGAATAGTGCTGTGTAATTGACTTCAAATTCATGAAGTTCTAATCCTCCCAATAAAGCATATCTTTTTAGCATCTCATTACACCAATATTCATCATTGAATTTTAATTCCATATATGTTGAAAAAGTATGAAAACCTACAGAGATAATTACTGTATCAACTTCAGTGTGCTTGAAAATCTGCCTTAATTTCCAAAATGAAGCCCATAATGGTTCTCCACTGCATGAAACGTTTGCAGAAAAATTTGATATTATATTTGGGTCAATACCATGCATCGCATGACTATCTCCAATTACTAATGTATTTATTTTTTTTGGTAGTTTTGGGTTGAAAAAAGAGTAAAGGTTTAAAAGTAAAAAAACCAATAATACACCAATAATTAAAGAGTGAAATCCTAAAAATTTTGAGAGAAATCTTTTCATCAGAATTGAAAATAAATAAACTCTTGTTCGCTACCCATCCACCAGAATATAGTAAATATTAGTACATAATAAAACGCTAACCGCAACGCGCTTGGCCACTTCAGTCCGATTTCTTGCAACCCAAACTGCCCCCTGCGACCAAACCATTCCAATATTACAAATAAGCCTAGGATCA
>CBFHGY010000242.1:0-1200 GCA_965655465.1 Bacteroidia bacterium
CATTCCTAAATTGAGTACTCGAATGGGCCTGAGGCAAAAATAAAGGTCCAACGGTAAAGTTGGACCTTTTTTCAAAGTTTGTATTTTTAGAGTGTTTAAATCGGTCTTGTTTTTCGTCCACTTCCCTTTATGGCATCTACCAAGACATTAATCCTCGATTGTCGGATTTTGTATTTATCTTCAGAATGCCCCTCGTTAGAAGTCATGCGGGTCATACGCTTTTGAAGTTGGTGTAACTTCTTAAATAATTTTCCTTTGTCTGATTTTTTGTTGCTCATAATGCGTGTTTATTTTAGGGTAAACAAATTGTTAACAAATTCAAATTAGTAAAGTATCTTACCAATTCCAAATTCTTACGATTATTTCTGTAAATAAATCGCCCAAAACGGCATCATTAATTTGAATTTGAAGTTGAGTTTATACTGCCCTGAAAACTTATATTTGTCAATCACCATGAAAGTCAAATACTTCCCGTTGTACATTTCCCTTTTGGGTCTAATTTCAGTTTCTAGTGCACAAAATCGTCGTATTAATCGCGAAATTTCGGTTGAAACCCTATCTAATTCTGAATGGAAATTTAAAAAGGATGCCATATTAACCCATGTTACAAAACGCAATATTGGCCCCGCGGCTACCAGCGGTCGAATTACTGCGATAGCCGTTCCTCATAAAAATCTATATAACAAACCCGATAGAAAAACAGTATACATCGGTGCAGCAAGTGGAGGAATTTGGAAAAGTGAAAATGGCGGACTTTCATGGAAACCCATTTTTGATAAAATGGATGTACAAAGCATTGGTGCTTTGGCTATCAATCCACAGAATCCCGATGAAATTTGGGCTGGAACCGGTGAGGGTAATCCCAGAAACAGTCACAATTCGGGTAAGGGTATTTATCGCAGCTTAGATGGAGGTAATACTTGGAAATGTATGGGCCTTGAGGCCACGCGTAACATTCATCGCATCGTAATTAATCCTAATAATCCCAAACAGTTGTTTGTAGCTGCATTTGGCAGTATCTGGGGAGCTCATCCAGAAAGAGGGGTTTACAGAAGTAACGATGGCGGTGAAAATTGGGAACGCATCTTATTCAATAACAATACTACTGGATGCGCCGAACTTATTATGGATCCACAAAATCCTCAAAAGCTTTTTGCGGCGCTTTATGACTTTGAAAGGAAACCATGGACCTTCAGAAGT
>CBFHGY010000243.1:0-1182 GCA_965655465.1 Bacteroidia bacterium
TATGCGAATCAAAAGGGTAGCATGTTGCGTTGGGCTTTGAAACCGGTGGCTTTGTCTTTTGTGCTAAGCAAACACGAGCGGAGTTACTTTTTAGATCCGGACTTGTGCTTTTTCAGTTCTTATGCATTTTTATGGAATCTATTGGAGGACTCAAATATTGTTTTGTCGCCACATTGGCGGGAGATAGATCCGAGAAATGCTCCAGATACCGCTGCAATTTCATTGAATTATAAACACGGAATTTTTAATGGCGGATTTGTGGGTGCAAATCGGAATTCCCTTGATTTTCTGGATTGGTGGTTTGCTTCGTGCTTGGCGGTGCCAAAGTTTCATAACAGATCTTTTATACATGACGATCAAAAGTTTTTGGATGTCGTACCTGTTTATTTTGAACATGTGCATATTTTAAGGCACAAGGGTTGTAATGTGTCTGAATGGAATGAAGCTTTTTTGGAGAGGTCGGTATCAAACAATCGCGTTATAATAAACGGGAAGGATGAGTTGGTTTTTGCTCATTTTGCGAATTCTTATAGTTTGGCAGAACAGCAAAATAGAGAACGCATCATGTTGCCATTGTTTAGGAAATATAAAAGTGAGTTGAATAAAATCAGACAAGATTTAAAGGATTTGGGTTTGATTTCTTCAATTGAGATTAATAAAACGATAAAACATAAGAAAACATTTTTACTGTGGTCGGGTTTAAAGAGTCAAGTGTATATATTAGCAAAAAAGGTGGTTGATCGTGCGGAGAAATAAAGTCGTCTTTGTAGTTACATCAAAAGGCTTGGATATTCATAGCGGTATGACAAGAATTGCAATCGAGAGTATTCGAATCAGTAATCCTCTATTAGATGTTTTTTTGTGTTTGGATGCGGAATCGCATGAGGCAATGATAACAAAAAAAGACCCGATATTGGATTTAGTTGATAAGATAGTGCGAGTTGAAAATATTAATGGACAAGACCCCTTATTTGTGAATAGAACCATAAAAACTAATTTATTGGAACATGTGGAACCTCCTGTTCTTTTTTTAGATAGTGATGTATTGGTTAGATACTCTTTGGATGAAATCTTTTTAGGTGAAGACGATATTTCCCTCGTATTTAATAATAATGCCAACAAAATAGAAGGACAATTATGGGAGGAAGATACTTGTGTATTTGATCAATTGGGATGGCCAAC
>CBFHGY010000244.1:0-1181 GCA_965655465.1 Bacteroidia bacterium
TTCTGTGCCGCTACCACAAGGCACGCATACCTTACGTTTGCGTTTTGTAGGTGCGGGTTTGAATGTTGGGAAGCTCACCTTTACCAGAAAGGGAGATTTGAATTATACGCCTCCAATTGCCGATGCTGGATCGAATGTTTTGGCAAATCCCAATACCTCGAGTTTTACATTAAACGGCACCAAATCATCGGGCAGTTCTGGTTTGGCATACACGTGGACACAAGTTTACGGTCCGTCTGTATTGAATTTAAAGGAGCCCAATACCGCCCTGTGCAATGTTGAGAATTTTGAAAAAGGAGTCTATAAATGCCGTTTACAGGTTGTGGATGGTGAACATTCAGATTTTGATGAGGTCTTTATCGTAGTTAGCGATGAAACCAATACCCCTCCAAGTGTGGCCATTTCAAGTCCGAGCCATCAAACTCGTATTTGGGAAAATCAGACTGTAAATATCAAAATTGCGGCATCAGATTTAATCGGAAAGGTGTCGAAAGTGCGTTTGTATATCAATGCGATATTGGTGGATAGCAGTAGCACCGAGCCCTATGAGTTCTCGCGTAGCTTTGAAGCGGGCACCTATGAACTCATGGCTCAAGCACAAGACGATAGCGCTGCGGTAGTCAATAGTGCCGAAGTTACGTTAATTGCAGATCCATTGCCATCTTGTCGTTTCCCTGCGGCCAACGGCGATTTTGATGTGGTATTCTCTAACGATGCCAGCAATCCAACGGCCACTTTTGTTCCTAAAAAGTCGGGCACAGGCACACCAACCTGTATATTATATTACAGCACAAACGTGGGCAATATGCCGGGTTATTTGGTGAAACCGAATGTGCCTTTCCGTTTGAGTGCGGCGGCAGGAAGCACCATTTTCTATTATTATACGTATTCCTTCACAGGCGGCGAAAAGAACACTGCCGATAAAAAAGGAACGTTTTCAGTGGGATTGTGCAAGCCAGAACCCACGAATAGGAGCAAATCAATTTCCAACGAAACGGAAGTTCGGGTTTTCCCAAATCCGGCATCGAGCATATTGCATATCGAAAGTTCGATTCCGCACAGTGCCCAATTATTCTCTGTTTCTGGGGAAGCCATTTCACGATTGAGCGCTATGGAAAACGTTGTATCTATTGATTTGAACGGAAGTACTAGTGGTTAGTATGTGGTGCGTGTAACAGGGG
>CBFHGY010000245.1:0-1162 GCA_965655465.1 Bacteroidia bacterium
TTGTACCTCACTATACCCCAAAAATCGAGCTAAAGTTGCTACAGGACTTTTATTTAAGTCAAATCTGCCGTCCAATTTAAAATTGTCAGTAAATTGGATGGTCAATCATATAATAACTGTATTTGGATTTAAATTGAGTGGATTATGGCTATTTTTTTATCGGGGGAAGCCTATAAAAGCCTGAAATTTGTATTGAAGGGATATTTTTATTCGTAGGGGAAACTTTTTCGCTTATATATAGGTATAGTAATTAGGTATTACCCATACTTAGCGGCACACACACATGGATTTAAGGAATCATGACATTCTCAAACCTTTGATTAATCGTTGTATTCGCAACGACCGACGGGCGCAAAACGAGCTGTACAAAGGCGCGTTCCCCTATGCCATGAATATTGCACTTCGCTATGCCCAAGACTTTGATGAGTCGCTCGTTATTGTGAACGAAGCCTTCTTTAAAATCTTCCGATCGCTGGAAAAATACGATTTTGATCGCACCTTTAATACATGGGTCCGCACGATTGTAGTGAATACCGCTATCAATCATTTCAACAATCAAAAAAAGCGAAAAGAGGTATTCTTAGAACTACCCGATGAATTCGAGGTAGAGTCGACGCACGATACCTTTATCGACGACTGTGATGCCGAACATATTTTGGCTCATATTCAACGACTGCCTTCCTCCTATCGCATGATATTTTCACTATTTGCTATAGAGGGATATTCCCATAAAGAAATTGCCGAAGAATTGGGAATTAGCGAAGGCGCATCTAAATCTGCTTATCATAAAGCCAAAGCAAAATTGCGACAGGCTTTACAATCCTATCAATTAACCCCCATCAAAAAAGCAAGCCATGAATAATCCCGAATCATTTGAATCCAAAATTCGCGAAAAGCTTGATAAAAATTCAGTCGATTATCAAGAATCGTATTGGAATACCTACGACCAAACTTATCCCTTACAATGGTATCAGAAAATCCGCTTTTCTTGGAAATCGCATGCCATTTTTGCCTATAGTTTATTGTCTTTTGTATTGGGCTATTTATGGAATAGCGGCGTTTTCAAAAAGTCGCCCTCTTCAGTAATCCCAACTGTTTCGAACACCGATACCCTTTTCATTGTGAAAGAAATAATACATAAAGACACGATATTTATGTATTC
>CBFHGY010000246.1:0-1161 GCA_965655465.1 Bacteroidia bacterium
GATAAAATCCAAGAACTACCACCAAATCCTAAAATCTCATCGTCTGGGTGTGCCGTAACTGTTAAAACCTTCATTTAATATTTTAAGATATTTATTTGATAATTCATCTCTATCAAACTCTGTTTGCGAAAGTCGTTTAGCATTAGCGCTGATTTTATGCTTTTCCTCAGTATCAAGTTCAAAGTATTCTCTAATCTTTAATGCAAAGTCTTCAGAATTTTGAGGATCTGCATTAAAACCACAATGCTCTCTCTCTATTAAATCATAAATCCACCCTCTAGTAGTTTGAATAACAGGTTTACCCGCGGCAAAACTATCAAATACTTTATTGGGGGAAGACGTATCCTGAATGATATTATCTAATGTTGTAAAAAGCGATAATTCACAATTGCTTAACCAAGCCACCGTATCTTTTTTGGGCATTTGACCCAGAAAAAACACATTCAATAATTGATATTTCTCCACTAATGCCTCCAAATCCTTTCTTTCTGCTCCATCGCCAACAAATACCATAGGGATTTCCGGAATATGGCGGGCTACCTCTATCAAATAACTGCAATTATGAATAAAACCCAGCGAACCCAAATGTAGCACATAAGGTTGATCGCCAATAATGGAACGCTGCGCTTTCGATAGGGCTACGTATTTCCCAAACAATTCGTTGTCACTGGCATTAGGAATTACATGCAGCTTTTCGGAAAATCCCAAACGACTTTCGATATTTTCCATTTGTCCTTTCGAACACGTAACTATCGCATGGGCGTTTTTATATGTGTATTTTTCAAACCTTAGAAGTACTTTTTGGATCAATGGATTTCGAATTTTACCCATTACAATACCCCCTAAAGGCCAAAGATCCCGAACTTCAAAAACAAAAGGAGTTTTTCTCAACTTATGCCTCAAAAGTCCAGGTATAGCTACCGTAATTGGACCGGAACTGCTTAAAACAACATCCGCCGGCTCTTTTAACGCATAATATATAGAAACCACAGAAAACCGCAATGCTCGATAGGCTCTAATACTTTTACTCAATCGATTGGAATCACCTGAATCAATTACAATTAAATTAATTCCTTCAATATTTTGTCGCGATACAAATCCATCCGCTTTTATATCCGATTTGTCATAGGGACTTGTAATTACCGTAACGTTATGTCCTGC
>CBFHGY010000247.1:0-1155 GCA_965655465.1 Bacteroidia bacterium
GCTCCTACGAAAATTAGCGACTTTGTATTTAAAAACTTTTTGAATAAAACAGTATGATTGGTTGGCTTCATAATCTCGATGATAATTCTCGTAGAATTTCTCTAAACCAAGCATCATTGAAATCGGGATTAAGTCCTAAAGCAATAGAAAAGGATTGGTGGGTGACACTGGTTTTGAGAATGTTGTTTACGTCAAAGTATGCGTCTTATTTTGTTTTTAAGGGAGGAACTTCCCTAAGCAAAGGTTGGGGAATAATAAATAGATTTTCTGAAGATATTGATATTGCTTTAAATTCTCAGGCGTTTGGAATTCAATATAAAGTCAAACCATCGAAAACATTCGTGGAGCAACTCCGAAGGAAAGGATGTTTATTTACAAGTACAGAAATTGCAAATGATTTAAAGATTCAGTTTGAAAAACTGCAAATTCCTTTTGAACTCTATTCTTTGGAGGTAGAAGTCGTAAGAGCTGATATGCCGGATACAGACCCCCAAGCGATATATGTAAACTATAAATCCTTATTTGATCCAAACCCTTATTTGTCTGATAGAGTAAAAATTGAATTTAGTGTGCGTTCGCAGGAAGAGCCAAACGATAATCGTGAGATGCAATCCTTACTAAATTTATATTTCCCCAATGATGTTTATGAAGAGAAAGTATTTTCCGTTACTACTATTTTACCCAATAGAACCTTAGTAGAGAAAATCCTCTTACTGCATGAAGAATATAATCGCCAAGATTTGAGTAAAATGAGAACATCTAGAATGTCTCGCCACTATTACGATTTGCATCGTATTTACGGAGGATATTCAAATACACTAGCAGATATTCGATTCATTGAAGATATTATTGAACATCGTAAATCATATTCTCGATTAAGGCACTTTGACTACAGCGCCTTTTGTATTGGTCAAATCAAAATCATTCCTGATGAGGTGATTTTAATCAAACTTAAAAAGGACTACGAAGAAATGTTAAAGGAAATGATGTACGGAGACGTACCTAGCTTCGAGCAATTGATCGTGACAGTGAGCAAAATTCAGGATGGTTTTAATCAAAAATAAGGGTTGGATAATGTTCGTGGTTAAGTTTAATCACGAAAGGGACTTCTAATAGTTGTTTTCGAGTTAATATTTCGTTAGCGATACCTTTGAT
>CBFHGY010000248.1:0-1147 GCA_965655465.1 Bacteroidia bacterium
GAAAGGCGTAAAGGAAAAGATTTTGACAGTTTAATAGTGGTGGTAGCCAGGGAGCTTATCCTTAGAAAGGATTTTACTAGTTTCCACAGGCTCATATCCGAAAAATGGATGTCGTACAAGCATCGCAATTATTCTTCAGTGGTATATTTCGGTAATACGGTTGGACCTTTATTGGCAAAAAGTTCGATTTCAGATGCGCAATTATGCAGTCTGCTTCGCGAAAAAAATTATCAATACAGTGTGTTTGCCATTTTTGTGGATTATGGAGAAATTCATGGTTTTTTAGGCCGACAAATAGATTTGATTTCCCAAGAAAAGATTTCTTTAGATAAAGAATTAAGACGGTTTGTGGAATGCCTAGGCTTATTGAAATCTATTTGGTCTGAAGGCTATTCAAGCGCCATAAGTACATTTAATGTAGATCTAAAACCGAAGTTAGAGGATCATCCGATATTGTTTGGGCGGATTTTGGGCATGCAGCTCATTTATTACAAAAATAATCAGATAAAGCGTGCCAAATTGAAAGCGGAACTCTTTAGTGCGATTACGAAAAACCCCGATGTTTTGATGGATTATTTTTATGAACTCATAACTATTGGTTTGTATTTTAATGATTTGTGGATATTCGACTTGTTTTATGAATGCGTAAATATTGACGGTGAAATTGGACCTCTATTTTGGTATCACAACCGGAACTACATGTATATTAAGTTGATGTTTGCTTTTCGATTTATGCATATCGGAGAAGTGGCGAAAGCCAAACAGACCATTCAAGGCTTTGTGTTTGACAAAATCAGAACCAGTAACAAGGTTTTCATTGAATTGTATCATGTGATTTTAATGTATCACTCTACGTCAAAACCTGCAGAAAAAGAGGTTTACGCGTTGAAGTACGAAACCATTGCTGAAATACTCAATTTTAAGGGAATCGATAAGGCGTATCTCACAAACTACTTTTCGCCCGATTTTGAAAGTCCGTATGAGTTGTAATCTGCTATTAAAAGATTTGGAGTAGCCTAAACCTTTCCCCACCACCTTTGTTACCTCTATGTGAAAAAACTAGTTTCCGTACAAGAATTGCCTATATCCCTCGATTTGGCTTGGGACTTCTTTTCCTCTCCCAAAAATTTGAATGAAATTACTCCCG
>CBFHGY010000249.1:0-1143 GCA_965655465.1 Bacteroidia bacterium
GCGCCATCGTCATGTGCACCTTCCCCCTCGTCCCAACTATCAAAATGCCCTCCGAATACGATAATTTCCTTGGGGTCTTTACCTCCATTTAACTGCGCGCACACATTGGAACTGAGCCGTTCGGGGAGCATGCTACAGTTTAAGGTAAAATCCACTTGCAAATTAGGGTCTCGAGCTGCCAAATAAGCAAGAGCATCTGCGGAAGCAGTTGAAACTGCTGCAATTGGAATTTTTCGAATACTGTCTTCGTAATAGGTGACTCCGGTATGGGGATGCATATCACAAGAATTGCTCAAACTCCGTATTAATACTGCTTTAGCACCATAAGGAGCACACCACATAGCCCCATAAACCCTTTGCGTTACGCAAGATCCGTATGCTTTAAATGTTTTGATATAGTTTTCTTCAAAAGGCCGATTGAGTAAAACAATTTTATCCTTTAAAAGGCCCAAATGACCCAAACTATCTAAATGTTCCTTGTTTATAACCGATACCACATTGCCAGAAACATGGCCGCCGATACTTCCGCCCAAGGCAGAAATTTCCATGGGGAATTTTGAATTGGGCAGAATCCCGTTATTTCCAATAAGAAAAGCAGTTTCTTTATTGTACAACCACTGTAAGTAACCATTGCATTCCATTAACGGGTAAGGCGATAGTTTAAAATAACTTTTATTTACTTCAGTCTGAGCGCGTTCAATATCTGTTTTATTAAAGGTTCCCAATAATTGGGCTAAATAAGTAGATTGCACTTGCATCAGTGGCGTATTGCCACGCTCCCACCTTGGGACCATCACAGGTTGCTTAAAAACTGAGTCAAAACCATAGGTATTTAACATTTCTACCGACCAATCGAGACCCATTTCCGTTTTATCGGAACCACTCAATCGAGGCCCAATGTTTTTGCACAGCTGACCCAACCGGGCATAGGCATGGCCTCTAAGCAATGCCTCATCATAAATTTTTGCAATAAACAAACTATCAACTGCGATTCGCTTCGCCTTTGCCGCTTTTTTTACTTCCATTAAGTTGGAAATATCTGGGGTTCGAGCTTGGGATTGTGCGTTTAGGGGCTTTTGACCGAATAAAAATAGCGTCGATCCTAAAAACGACATGAACATTCCTCAATTGAGTACTCGAATG
>CBFHGY010000250.1:0-1087 GCA_965655465.1 Bacteroidia bacterium
GCTAGGAATAACAGAGCGTGGAGTAGAAAAAAACATACAAAAGCTTAAAGAGCAAAATCTAATGACTAGAAAAGAAGGAGAAAGGTCTGGATACTGGGAGTTAATAATTGATTGAAGACGCTATTGCAACCGTAAAAAATAAAGGCAAAAGATCCGGATAGCGAGTCGAAAAAATTCAGTTAGTATGTTCCTTATTGAGCTTAGCTTTTTTAATAAAACACTGGAATGAGATATAAATGCGCTGAAAATCAAGCTTTTTTTATTTAACTAGGATTCGGAAACTTGCTAGAGCTTATTTTCTATTCTTTCCGAATTTAGTATCAATCAAGTTCGCTAATGAAATTCCCAGAATAAAACATCCAAACCATCTTGAACCACATCCGCACGAATGCGCATCCTTCGGCTTTACAGGCCTTGGCCGGAAGTTTGTAGGGGGGATTTACCGGGTATAATGTATCGCCTCGCCTAATTCTAAGGCCCTTCGTAATTTTTGAATACCACTCACCCAATCTCCACCTTCTCGCAACCCCTAAACTCCGTGTCGTAAATGGCAAAAGTGGCCTCGTTGAAAATGCCCGCTACTTCGCCGGGATTTAAAAATAACGACTTGCCAAATTTCTGTTTTTGAAACTTATGACTGTGGCCAAAGAAAACCGCATCGTACCAACCCGTTTTTACCATCGTTTTAGCGTAAAATGGATAATGGGTAACCCCAATAGTAACCCCGTCTAAAATTAATGGGTTTTCTTCATCGCCGATATATTCCCCATACAAATGAAGATTGGGATATTCTTCTGCCAAGCGCGTCATGTTGTACTGATCGCCATCGTTATTGCCAAAAACAATATATACATTCAAATTGCTTTCTCCCAATGCGCTGATTACAAAGGGGGAACACAGGTCGCCGCAACAAATAATATGTTCGATTTCTCGGGACTCACATATGTCGAGAACGGTATTCAAATGTTTGAGATTGTCGTGAATATCGCTCACTATTGCTATTTCCATGGGTTTAATTGATGATATATTGCGGCGAAAATACAAAAGCATTGTAACTTTGTGAAAGATTATGGCAATTATCATCACA
>CBFHGY010000251.1:0-785 GCA_965655465.1 Bacteroidia bacterium
TGCAACGCTGTCGGTGAGTTTATCGGTTATACTCATGCGGATATGCAAACCGATCCCGCTGATTTATTAATTGCGTTAGAGATAATTGAGAAGTTTGATAATCCTGAAAATTGTTACATAAAAGGAAATCGAAAAGGAAGACCTTTTTTTGATCAAATTTTCACTTTAGGTATGTCTCTTTTTGAATCTATTTATCTCGGGAAGAATTTATGGGATATCAATGCTCAGCCAAATATATTCCATAATTCATTTTTTAATTCGATTAAGGATAGTTGTCCCAAAGATTTTTCATTGGATTTATATTTGTTATATGTAGCGAAGAAAAAGAGATTGGATATTTTAAGGTTTGATGTAGATTTTCCTGAACGGTTGCATGGCGTTTCTAGTTGGAATACTGGGTTATCGGCCAAGTGGAAGTTTATAAAAAGAACATTAGAATTCAGTACCAAATTAAAGAAGAGTTTGTAATGGAATTTATAGCCCATAGAATTAATACAATAGATGAATTAAAAAAGATGCCATCGGAAATAGGTATTGAATTAGACTTGCGAGATCATGGGAATCAGGTTATAATTCAACACGATCCATTTAAAAATGGTGAAGATTTTGAAGAGTATTTGAGTCAATATCATCATGGAACCTTGATATTAAATATAAAAAGTGAAAGAATAGAATTTCGTGTTTTAGATTTAATAAAACAATACAATATCCAGAAATATTTTTTCTTAGACTCCTCATTTCCGATGATAAAATTGTTGATTGATTCTGGCGAGAATAATCTTGCG
>CBFHGY010000251.1:795-1082 GCA_965655465.1 Bacteroidia bacterium
GCGTTATTCAGAATTTGAAGGTATAGACACTCTTGTAAATATGGCGGGTATGGTAAAATGGATTTGGGTTGATTGTTTTACTAAATTGCCAATTACAAAAGAATCATTTGGACTATTAAAAGATTGCGGTTATAATTTGTGTTTGGTTTCTCCGGAACTTCAGGGTCAAGATGAAAAATTGGAAGAATATAGAGATATATTGGATTCTCAAAGTATTCAATTTGATGCTATTTGCACAAAATTTCAGAATGTTAATAGATGGTTAAATTAACTGTTTATTTTTAGAT
>CBFHGY010000252.1:0-1080 GCA_965655465.1 Bacteroidia bacterium
GCTCGGATTCCTGCACTGATAGAGAGTTATCGGAAGTATATAGAAGGAGATAAGCTGAATGCCGTTTTGTATTATTTGGAGCAGCCTGTTTCCTTGCGTTATGGACAGAAGCAGAAGGTATCGGATTTGTTGGATATAGATGTGGTGACTTTTAATAAGGTAGTATTTGATTTCTTGAAAACCACGGATTATCCTGTAGGCAAATTAGAGGAATTTCCTTTGATATATAAGGATTCAAATTTAGGCATTGACGATATTTATAGAATTTTAGAGGAAAGCGGGGTAGGAATTCCGGCGTATTACAAGCCTTTAGAATACCAGGTAGAGTTAGACGGTGAGATGGTAAAGGGAACGTATTCGAGAAGTCGCAGCGGATGTTTTTTCTGTTTTTATCAGCAGAAAATTGAGTGGGTGTGGCTATTGGAAACGCATCCTGAGTTATTTGCCACGGCTATGGAATATGAGAAAGACGGTTATTCTTGGAGCGAAGAGCGTTTAGAAGATTTGTCCAAGCCGGAACGGGTAGCGCAAATTAAAAGAGACCATTACAAGCGCATGCAGAGAGAGAAAAGAAATAAAGTTAATTCCTGGAAAGATGTGATTCTTGATAGCGAGGATGACGGGTGCAGTACCTGTTTTATTTAATTATTTAGGACTCCACGGAGTGTGGCCGCGCGCTTCGATTAGGTACTCGCAATTGTTTTGAATTTGTTTTATAGCGGCTTCCTTCCAGTTGTTTGGTTTCGCTCCGGTTAGGGAAAATTCTATTTCTTTTTGGAATCTTATTTCTTCGTGACTCTTTAACAAATCCCAATAATCGAAGATGATTTCCTTTCTATTTTCTATTAATTCGGGTGTGGGAACTTTGTCGCTTTTTTGACTGTTCATCTTAACATCTGCAGGAAGTAAATTCCATAAATCGTTATTTTTCCAAACAGAAAAGGGCAGCATATGGTCAATGTCAAAATTATCGATCCGTTTGCCCGTCCATACACAATATACCTTTTTCTGGCGTTCCAATAATTCACTATAAATCCGTTTTGTCGCAGTGATGTTGCGATCTACTATTGCATACTTCGC
>CBFHGY010000253.1:0-1067 GCA_965655465.1 Bacteroidia bacterium
ATCTTCGCGTAAATCATCCATAATTTCTTGAGAAATGGTTGAACAAGAAACGATTGTAAATAACTTTCCTTCAAAAGAATGAGCTGCTGCTCTAATTTTAATCGCTTCAGCCATATTGTAATCTGGTGGAGCAACAGGAAGTGAAATATAATTAGCAATATGAACCAATTCTCCTTGAGAAAGTAGAGTAAAACGTGCTAAAGTATTGGTGTTTTCTCCACAAGCTAATGTTCCTATTGGTCCAACTTCTGTATCATAGACTTTTAGCGAAGAACCATCACCTGAAGACCAAGTAAGTTTTTCAGCCCAAGTTGGAACTAATTTTCTATGTTTTCCGATAAGTTTTCCTTTGTTATCAATAATTAGATTGGTGTTGTAGATTTCTCCATACGAATTTCCTCGTTCGTTAATTCCAATTACGATATGCATATTGAAATCTTTGGCTGCTTGAAACAAAGGTTGCATAGAAACATCATCAGTTTTTACAGAACATTTGTATAGTTTTTCATACCATTTACTGCCTTGAACAGGTGTCATGATCCAATTCCAATAAGGATAACCTGCTACAAATACTTCTGGGAAGGCAATTAATGTCGCTCCATTTTGACTGGCTTCTTTGATAAAACCAATAGCTTTTTCAATCGTTTTTTCTACATCAAGAAAAACAGGTGAAGTTTGTACGGTTGCGGCTTTGAATTTTTTAAATTCCATATTTTTTAATAATTACGAATTTGAAATTACGAATTATGAATAATAAACGAGATTAAATCGTAATTCATAATTTGTAATTCATAATTTTATTTTTCATTTCTTCTGAGAAACCTTCAGCTTTTATGTCATTTCGATTTTCATTGAAAGCTACGTTTACTAAAGTAACTTCTCCTTCTAAACAGGTTTTTCCTTCTTCATCTTCGAATTTGAATCCGCAAAGAATGGATGCACCACCAAGATTTTTAACCCATAGTTTTTTAGTTAGTATTTCTCCTAAACGAGCTGCTTTTTTAAACTGCACTTTTAAATCAACAGTTGGTATTCCGTTGGTTTCGTGCATTTTTGAGAATGGTCTT
>CBFHGY010000254.1:0-1054 GCA_965655465.1 Bacteroidia bacterium
CGGAAAATGGAAGGTGCTGCATGAAGATAAAACCTCGGAAGGTACCTTTTCCTTAATTGTGAAATTTTTCGGAACCGAACCTAGAATCATCATCGATCATACGTTCTAAAGATGCGTTTTTTACAAAAACACAAATGGCTTTTTGCACTTTTGACCTTGCAAATGGTCCTACATGCACCATTTATGAATCGGGTTGCCATGGGAAATCACGTTTGGCGACAAGTGAACACCTTGGCAGTAGCTAAGAATTACTACGAGCAGGATATGAATATTTTGTATCCTCGCATCGATAAAAACTACGGCACAAATGGTATTACGGGTCCGCAATTCACGTCTTACGACTATACTTTGGCCCTCTTATATAAAGGTTTCGGATTTTCGGAAACCACACACCGGTGGTTCAGTTTGGTGTTATCGTTATTGGCAATTGCCGGCACGGTTGCCGTAATCCGGCTGTATCTGCCCCGCGGTGGAGCCCCTTATTGGGGTGGATTGGCCCTGATAGGCATACCAGAGTTTTATTATTACAGCATTGCCGCGGTACCCGATTTACTGGCTTTGGCAGCCATGGTTTGGGGCTGGTGGTGGTTTTATCAGTTTTTGAATACCCAAAAATTGAAATACGCGTGGATTTCGGGCGTGTTTTTAGCCCTTGCGGGCGCAACCAAATTGATGTTTTTGGTGCCTGGCTTTATTTTCTTGGGGGAAATTATCCGCCGGAACGCCTGGAACTACCTTCGTATTGGAGGCTATGCCATCGTGGGTACTTTGGCCATTGGTGCCTCCTTGGCCTGGTATGTGTGGGCGAAGCATTTGACTGACCTGAATGGCATAAACGAATTTGTACATGCCATACGATTCAAGGAATCGGTGCTTGGCGTATTAAATGTTTTGGGTAAGAATGTAGCGGTAGACGCGGTGGAAACCTGGGTGGGATATCCCTTATTGATTCCTGTTTTTGGAGGATTGTTTTTGGCTTTAAAACGCCATTTCCGTGATTTGAGGGTATTGTTATCTATGTTAGCCGCCACCTTATATTATATAGTGATGCAAC
>CBFHGY010000255.1:0-1050 GCA_965655465.1 Bacteroidia bacterium
CGGGTTAATAGTCCGGGGCTTGAAGAACCATACATCGAAAAGCCCCACTTGAAACTCCCCGCGGTATCCCATAACATAAGATAGGGATCTTGAAAAGATCCGGTTGCGTACACATTGTTGGTCTTAGAACTATCTGGATTCAGGTCGGCCGTATCGCTAAACGCCCCTCCTAAATACAGTTTACTGTCGTCAATGGCTATACTATATATATTATCTACACTTTTACCCCCTACGGTTTTCCCCCAAATAAAGGTTCCTTTGGAATCGTACTTAATCACAAATCCATCGGCATTATTGTTCGTAACGCTTGAAAGAACAAAGGATTTATTTTGAGTATTTGGATACAAATTCCCACTGTAAGCCCCAACGACATAAATATTATCTGAACCATCGGTGGCCAAATCGTATACAAAGTTGGTTTTATCAGAATCTATAATTTGGGACCATATTAAACTATCGGAAGCGGTATATTTAGCTAAAAATAATCGTCTGGTGCTTGAAGAAGTTGTATTAAGCAGGGATTCTCCTGAACTTGGATCCATATCCACCGCTCCGCTTAAAAAACCGGCAACGTAAATATTTCCTTTAGAATCGGCACATTGGGCATTGATCTCGCCATTTCCCCCTGTACCATCGCCAAAAGCGAAGGCCTTTTTTAAAGTAGGTTTAAATTGGGCAAACGAAATTGTAAAAAACGAAAGAACAAAGATAAAAATGGAATTTCTTAAAAACATGGGTGCAAAAATACCCTTAATAATATCTGCAAACCCTCATTTAATGGAAAAATAACAAAACACAGACTGCTATCAATCTATCAACACCTGCACCGCACCCACATGGTACCACCTTCGCTCCCACCGCAACATTTCAAAACGCAGTGTATACTTTTGTTTTTTGTACTCTAAGGGAACTTCAATTCGCTTGATCAAATACAAACCCTGATTGTCATAAGAAATCCGCCGATTCCAATAGGCACTTATTTTACCCTCTCTCAGCTGCAATTTCTTGGCTTTCTTCTTGGTTTTTTCTATGCCTTTAAAAACCTTCCAC
>CBFHGY010000256.1:0-1034 GCA_965655465.1 Bacteroidia bacterium
AAGTGGCCTTGGCGAATTAAATCGCGTAGATGCTTCTAAATATATAATTTCATCGCTATTTAACAATGTAAAAATATCGCCTGGACTTACTTCAATAGTAAAAACTCTTTGAAAAATACTATAATTCGCATTACAGCTTTGTAATTGTTGCTCCACTAGAGATCGGGATCCTTTAAATGCTCCCATAATCGCTATTTTCCCTTCCCCAGTGCGATAAAAAAACGGCCTAGCAGAAGGTTCGGCCCATAATTTCAGAGTAGCACCGGCTTTCGGGTGAGACTTGAGCGAATGAAAATTGGGCACTATTGATCTATTCTGTGCTATTAACCATATAGGCAACATCAGCACTAGGATTAGCCAGTTTCTTAACATGAGTCCAAATGTAAGACTTGTAATTATTTTTTGTTCATTGAATATGAGTTATGACCTTATTTTTGCAAAATGAACTTAGATTGGCTCGAACGCACGGAACTGTTAATAGGAAAAGAACAGCTTGTGAAATTATCGCAATCAAATGTACTAATTGTTGGCTTAGGGGGAGTTGGCAGCTTTGCTGCGGAGTTTATTTGTAGGGCCGGAATTGGAAAAATGACCATAATCGATGGCGACATAGTTGATCCAACTAATAAAAACAGACAACTACCAGCGCTCAACAGCACGATTGGATTATCAAAAGCTTCTGTTATGGCAAATCGTTTTTTAGATATCAATCCTGATTTGAACCTCCGTGTCATTGATAAATTTCAACAACCAGAAGACAATATCAACCTTATTAAGGGGGAGTCTTTTGATTATGTAATGGATTGTATTGATTCGGTTTCCCCAAAGATTTATCTAATAAAAACGTGTTTTGATATGAAACAACGATTTATCAGTTCAATGGGTGCAGGAGGTAAACTAGACGCTTCCACCGTGAAAGTCGGAGATATTTCTAAATCTTATAATTGTCCATTTGCGCGTACAATCAGAAAAAGACTTAAAAAGCACAATATTAGAAAAGGCTTCAAAGTGGTGTTCAATCATGGTGAATTATT
>CBFHGY010000257.1:0-1005 GCA_965655465.1 Bacteroidia bacterium
GATTTTACCAAAGTGGTGGTGTTTTCTGAAAGTCAAGAAACCGATTTAACGCAATCGCTTCCCTTTTATAATGTGGAAACGGTAGCAAGTAATACCCTGATTAAATCGAAAGCGCTCACCGATACCGATGCGTATAATTTGCAATTTTTATATGATTTATTGAAGTCGATGCCTTGATTTTGCGATTTTGGCGGTAAAAAGTGCAGGTATTTTTGATTTGTTTTTAACTATTAGGGCTGCCTTTTCTTTTTTTTGGGAAATGGGTGGCGCGGTTGCGGTTCGGAAAGGAGCAATTTCTGCCTTAATGCTGCGCTTTATTAAGTCTTGGATTAGATTTTATTAGGTTTTATTAAGTCTCGATTAGATTTTATTAAGTCGGAAAAAGCGCAAGGAGTTGTTGTTTTGCAGCATAAAAATTAAAACTATGAAAAAACTCAGTATTGTTTTTGCAATGTTTCTGTTTCTGATTTCAGGAGTATTTGCACAAGTGAAAAATTTAGTCGTTGACGGAGGCGTATCAAGCTCTGAACTTTCTGGTGTTTACACATACCAGGGCAATTTCAACAATAAACCATACTGGCTACGTCAGGGAAGTGATCTTGAACTTGTAATTAGTTTCTCCAAGTTTCAAAGTCGCTGGCTGTTGGAACAGTGGCAGGGCGATACCATGTTTATGGGTAAGTTTGGGATTGATAATTCTACATCTACAGATGCTTATCCCACATCAGGTTGGCAAAGAATCAAGGTTGCAAAGGAAGGACCGGCATTGCAATTTTCTTCTGAGCAATTTAATGAGAGCAGAAGTAATGACGGCAGCTTAAACGAACGCATTACAATCAGTTTTAATAAGCTGGATGGATATGCGTTTGCAGGAGCTACAGGAGCTGATTTGATTGCATCGAACGCTATCGGCATAGATCGCATTCCTTCAGGACTAACTGCCCAGGCCATGTTGTTGAGTGATTCTACTATTGAGCTTTATTTTACAGGAAACGCATTAGATCA